>JBOHTL010000269.1:0-10845 GCA_050733735.1 Gemmatimonadaceae bacterium | reverse complement strand
GTGCAAACAAGGCGGCGCTGAAGCGGCCCCGACGGCGCTGTCTACGGATGAGCCGACGTGGCGTAAGTCGTGTAATGGACAGGATTAACGCGACCGGAGAAGGCGGAGAAAGGGTTGCTGGGAGGGGTCAGCGCGGCTAACTTCGAATGCGCCCGGAATCAAGAGGTTACCGGGCAAAAAACACAGTGTTCCACTGCCCCTTGGTGTAACTGGCAACACGTCTGACTCTGGATCAGAAGAGTCCTGGTTCGAGCCCAGGAGGGGCAATTCGACGGCAGGCACAGCCTGCCGTTTTCTTTTTCCCCGCCTGATTCGGACGCTTGTTTGTCCGTGTTGGCTTTTCGCTTGCCTTACTCAATGGAAGGTCCGTGTGGCCGTTCAGCCCGCGGCAGATGAGGTGAAGTGAGTGTCGGCCAGGTCGTTCAATCACGGTTCACATGACGCGCAGGGAAGCCGCATTCTCAGCGGTCCACGCCTCCTTCGCGACACCCGCACTAACGAGGTTGTGTCCGTCGTGGAGAGGCGTACCGATGGCGTTGCTGGGGCGCGGCGTCCACGATGTCTGATTTTCAGCACCGACGCCGGATTTACGCGAGTGTGGTTCTATCCCGAGAACTGGCAGCGTCTGAGCGACGACGAGCTCATCGCGCTCACCGAACACTGGCGTTGGTCGCGGTCGGCCTGATCACGCCCCGATCCAGCGCGGAACCATCGCCGCGCCGATCAGCATTCCCGAGAGCAACAGCACGAGCGTCGCAAGAAACACCCCGGTCCAGCGGAGCCAGGGGCGTACGCGTCGCATCGCGTACTGCATTCCCGCCCCGCCGAGCACCGGCAATGGAATGCCGACGAGCACCGTCGCGATGTGCGTCTCACGCGGTCGCTCGCGCAGCAGATCGGCGAGTCCGATCGCGATGAAGACCACCGTCAGGACGGTGGCAACGATCCAGACGCGGGGCCAGCTGTTCGCCTGAGTCGCCCACGCGAGCGCGGCGGTAATGAGGACAGCAACGACCACACCCGTGGCCAGTGCCCCGAAATCGATCGCCGACGTATCCATGCCGCCCGGATTCTAATGCACGGATGGCTCTCGGCTGCACGGCGCCGCTGTTCAGTTCCGCTAGAAGTTCACGACGAAGTGCGCGAACCAGGTCTGCGTGCGTGTGGTTGGGGAGCCATTCATCGGCCGGAGCTCCTGATAGTCCAGCGCGGCGCTGGTGCGCGACGTGATGTCGTACATCAGACCGAGGACCAGGAACCGGTTCTTCGCGTCGGCGTCGCGGTCCAGCTGAAACTCGTCGAAACGCCCGATGAGGGCGAAGTTCGAGCGGCGACCCGGATTCGCGATCTCGAAGGGGCGCACGATGGCGAAGCCGTCCACGAGCTGGCTGGTGCGCGTGCGCACCGTGCGCGGCAGGAGCGGTAGGTTCGCCCCGGATTCCACGCTTTCGATGCGCTGCGACAGGCCGATGCCTCCCGTCAGCCGGCGGTCGCGAAGCCCAAGAAAGACGCCGCGGCGGTCGCGCTGCAGTCCTTCCGCGATCGGCGCGATCTGCCCCGGGCCGCCGACGACGAACTGACTTGCCGTCGCGCCGCGCGAGTACCACGGCGTGATCGCCAGGGTGCGGTGGAAGCCGGTGTCGTTCGCGAATGGCGTGAAGGAGAACCGTCCCGCGAAATCCTTGAACCGGTCGGTCTCAGCCGACGTATAGCCGTTGCCGTTGACGACCGTGACGTACGCCTCGCCCCAGCGATGCGGCATGGTGAACAGCCCGGCGACGCCCAGATCGGCGGAGGCGAAGTACCCGTGCGTCTCGAGTGAGTTCACGCCAAGCCATCGCGGCCAGAAGGAGTCCACGTGGTCGATGAGCACCGTATGCAGCATGCCGAGCCGTCCCGTCGCCGAGAGCCCGTCCACGCCGGCAAGCGAATTCGTGAAGTCGTACTGCAGGTACGCGTATTTCAGCCGCACCGCCCAGCCGGCGTAGAAGGCGTTCGCCGGGGAGTTGGCCTGCTGGAAGATGTCGGTGGTGACGCGGACGCTGGCGCGGTCGCCCGCCGGCATGCGAAACGTGAGGTACACGCGCTGCAGATCGAACTTGTTGGCGGGCTGACCGGCCCCCGCGGCCGCGGCGTGCGCCGCGGAGTCGGTGCGCCACTGGTAGTTCGCGAAGATCAGACCGGAGAAATCGATGCGCGTGCCATTCTCCTGACCGGGAAGCATGGCCGGCAGGCACATCGACATCAGGAGGGGTACCGCGAGATGGACGCGTGACATGGGCTGGGTGTGGGTGCGGGAGTGCGAGTGAGCGCCGCGAAAAGCGACCGCTCGTGACACTGTCACAGCGCTTGGTCAGCGCGCGGCGACAGTCTCGTAACGAATGCGTAAACGTGTCACGGTCAAGGCGTGTGCGCTCCTGTCTCGACGGGAGCGGCGAACAAAGCCTTCATCACTTCAAGGTACCGCGATCCGCTGCATGCGCACCGTCAGCGGCCAGTCACGCAACGCGCTGCCGTGGTTCCGGCTCCGTGCTTTCGCTGCGTCGCGTCGGCGGAATCGCGAATGGGGAGGGAGAGCTCCAGCCACTCCTCGTCCCACCGATCGCCAACGCGCGCGAAATAGAGCGCGATGGCGGCGTACGGATTTCGCTGATCCAGCAGGCCGCAGACCCGTTGCGCATCGTCAGGCCAGAGGACATCGACGCATCGCCGGCGTACGAAGGCGGCGACCTCGGTCACGAGCTCGTGCGCGGAGTCGGCTGCCCCCTCGAAGAGGACGCCGTCGCGTGCCTGAACCACCGCACTGAAGAGAGTCAGTTCCATCGACTGCACAGACATCCGTTGTTCCTCGCAGGGCTCCCCGCTGAAAATGGACCCGGCAGCCACCATGGTTGTGACGGCCGCGTGACAATTCGTGCGCTCACCCATGTCAGACGGCATCACCGGCGGGAAATCATCGGTCATGCCCAGGTCGTTCTGTGATTGCGCAGCCTATCTGGTGCTCGCGCAGGATTACTCGCAGGTTTAGCGACACCATGAAAACTCCCGCGCGCGTCATGCTGGCATTTGTGGTCCTGGCGGCTGTCGCGGACGCGCAGACGCACGATCTCATAATCGCCAACGGTCGCGTGATGGATCCGGAATCCGGCCTCGACGCCATCCGTCACATCGGCGTTCGCGCCGGTCGCATCGCGACGATTTCGACGACGCCGCTGGCGGGGTCGCGCGTGATCGACGCCAGAAATCTCGTGGTGGCAGCGGGCTTCATCGACCTGCACGAGCACGGCCAGCAGGAGGAATCGTACGCGCTGATGGTGCGCGACGGAGTCACCTCGGCGTTCGAGCTGGAGGTAGGTACCGCTGACGTCGCCGGCTGGTACACCACGCGCGAGCCGCGACAGATCGTCAATTACGGCGTGAGTGTCGGACACATTCCGGCGCGGATGTGGGTGCTCGGTGATCCCGGAAAAGCGCTGCTCCCCGCCGGGATCGGAGGGAGCGGCCCGGCGACCGAGGGGCAGATCGCCGAGATGGAGCGCATCCTGATGCGCGGGCTCGCCGACGGTGCAGCGGCGGTGGGCTTCGGCAGCGCCTACACCCCCGGCGCGACGATCGAAGAGATCGAACGACTGTTCCGAGTCGCGGCGAGGGCCGGTACCTCCGTCCACATTCACATGCGGAACGGTGTCGCCGGGCTCGACTCGACGATCGCCGCGGCGCGGCGCGCCGGCGCGAAGCTGCACGTCGTGCATGTGAACTCGAGCGCGGACACGGATCTCTCCGCGTTCCTGACGCGCATCCGGCGCGCGCGCCAGCGCGGTCAGGACGTCACGACCGAGGCGTATCCGTACGGCGCAGGCATGACCGAGATCCAGTCGGCGCTCTTCGACGATTGGCAGACGTGGCCAGACGCGCGATTCGCGCAGCATCAACTCGTCGCGACGGGGAAGCGGCTCGACCGGCGCTCGTTCGAGGAGGCCCGCAGGACGGGCGGTACCGTCATCATCCATGGTCGCAGTGAGGAGCAGACGCGCGCGGCGATCGTGAGCCCGCTCACGATGATCGCGAGCGACGGTTTCATCGAGAATGGACGCGGCCACCCGCGCACCTCCGGATCCTACTCGAAGGTGCTCGGCACGTACGTGCGCGAGGAGCGGGCGCTATCGCTCATGGATGCGCTGCGCAAGATGACGCTCGCGCCGGCGCAACGGCTGGAAGCGTACGTGCCGGCGATGCGGAACAAGGGGCGGGTGCGAGTCGGGGCCGACGCCGATCTCACGATCTTCGATCCCGCGACCGTAGGTGATCGCTCGACGTATGAAGACGCGACCATCCCTGCTGCCGGCATTCCGTTCGTCATCATTGGCGGCGAGGTCGCCGTGGACAGCGGTCGCGTGACGTCCGCGCGCGCGGGCCGCGCGATCCGACGGATCGGGCGGCGCATCGAGCAGCCGCCGAGCTTCTAGGATCTGAAGACCTTGAAGTTCCCGGCAGCGAGCACCGCTTGGCGCTCGCGCGGCTGTACTTGCGGTTCAGCGACTCCCGTGGACCGGTGGAAGGCTTGCCAGCCGCAGGCCGCGCAGGTGCCGGGCGATCCTGGCAAAGTCGCCGGCGTTCCACGTGACCAGCGTGGCGCCCGCCTCACGACATGCCGCCGCGATCAAGACGTCGAGCGTGAACGATGGCGCCGCCCTCGCGACGTCGAAACGTTCCCTGACGGCGAGATCTGCTATCACTCGACCGGCTTCGACATACGCCGCGCTGCCGGGTATCAGATACAGGCCGCGTGACGCGTGCGCCTCCACAAGGGCCGTGACACCGGCGCGCAGCTCCGCCGTGCGAGCACCCGCGCGAAGCTCCATGGCGACGACCGCAAGCAGACGCACGCGAGGACCGATTCTGAAGCGAAATCGATCGAGTGCCTCGCGTGCGTCCAATTCGCGCTGTGCCCTGATGTAGACGTTGGTGTCGAACGCGAAAAGCTCAGCCACGCGCCGATGACCAGCGCTATTTCCGAGGCTCGCTCACGCGCAGCACGGAGCTTTGGCTGGTGCCGCGCCGATATACTTCGGCAACGCCGCCGGCGCGCGTCAGCCGGTCCAGCGCAGACGAGACCTCGTCATGAAAGGCGACGAGATCGAGCGCGAGGTCGATGGTCTCCGTGTCGCTGCGCGCGCCAAGGACGCGACGGGCCGCGGCGAGTTTGCGCACGTCGATGTCCATGTTCTTGCGCTCGCGAGCGGTGCCCGGCGCCGTGGCTTTTTTCTTCATGGTCGCCTTCGACGTTGGAACGAGTACAGAATAACAGAACTGCCTTCTGTATACCAGATTCATCACGGAAGTTGCGGAAGATTCGGCGCGGCTACGACTGGCGGTATCGCGGGTTTCACGAACCGCGGTTGATCTCGGAACCAGCCGGGAACAACGGATGAGGCGGAGCAGTGCGTGAACTGCGTTTGGAATGTGAACGGCGAGACAAGGCCAGACGGTGTTCCGCTGTTCACAAGACAAGATGGGTTTACGCCGTTATCCGACGTGACCCGCAGTTCCCGCCGCATCCGAAATCCACCTGTAGGTCCTGACAAGGGACACCGCCAGTCGAAGACGGTGGGATCGAAGCGAGGCACAATGATGGCGGCGCCTTCGCTGTCGCGCCTCACAGGCGTTGCGGCTGGCGTCCCCGCGTGCGGCTGTTCTCGACCATGAGATCCACGAGCTGCACGAGGTGCTCGCCGATCTGCTTCGTGCCCACGCAGCTGACGCAGTTCGTCGCGCCCTCCAGCATCATGTAAAACAGGTTCGCCGCCAGCTCGGGATTCTGAAAACCCGCGTCCTCGCACAGGCGGCGCACGCGGCGATGCTCGCGCTGCTTGTATCCCTGAATGACCCGGCGCGCGGGATGATCGCGCTCGGGGAGCTCGGCGATCGCCGCGTGCAGGATCGAGCCGCGTCCTTCCATGGCCGCGAGTTTTTCGGCGACGCGCTTGCTCCACGCCTGGAGCAGACCGGTGGGGTCGTCCTTGTGCTTCGTGGATAGCTCGTCCCACTCTGCGTCCTTCTGCGCGATGATGCCGCCGACCCACGCCGCGATCAGCTCGTCCTTCGAGTCGAAGTAGCGGTACAGCGTCATCTTGTTCGTCCCCGCCGCCTCGGCGATGGCCTCGACGCCCACGCCGCGGATTCCCTGTTTGCGGAACAGGTCGTCGGCGGCCGCGAGAATGCGATCGCGCAGCGTGGCAACGGGTTGCGTGTCGGTCTTCGGCCTCATGTCGATTCGAAAACGAACGGCGTCATCGCCGGAACGCTCCTCCCCACTTGACTGTCATGTTACCGACCAGTAACATAGCGCATGTTACCGGCCGGTAACATCGCCGCAGTACGATGTCCAACTTTTTTCTGGCGGTACCCAGGAGGCAATGTCGTATGAAGCGCAGCAGTAGTCTATTCGCATTGATCGCTCTCCTCATAGGGGGAGTGGGGGGAGTGGCACAGTCCCAGGACATCTCCCTGGCGCGGGGCGCGATCCGGCCGTTCGTCGGCGCCAACATCCCGACGGGAGATCAACGTGACTTTCTCAAGGATGCCGTGCTCGTCGGAGCGCAGGCGTCGTGGATCGCCACGCCGAACATCTCGCTAACCGGTTCGTTCAGCTGGGCGCCGTCCAAGGACAAGGTCAGCGCCGGCGACCAGACCCTCGACATCTACCAGTATGATCTCGGCGTCGAGGGACGGTCCGCGGCGACGAGACTCGGAACGCTGATCCCGTTCATCGGCGCCGGCGTCGGCGGCCGCTCGTACAACTACCGCGATCTCGATGTCGAGTCGAAGACCAACTTCGCGGGCTATGGCGCGCTCGGCGTGGACGTGCCGCTCGGGGGCGTGAGTCTCCGCGTGGAAGGCCGTGACTACATCTCCCGGTTCGAGCCGTTGAGCGGATCGGGTGAAACGAAGACCCGCAACGACGTCGCGCTGTTCGCGGCACTGGGCGTGAGCTTCTAGAAGGATTGAAAGATTGAAGGTTTGAAGGTTTGAAGGTTTGAAGGTTACGGCCCTCAATCCTTCAATCCTTCAATCCCTCAATCGTTCGACAGCTTGCAAGACATTTGTTTCGGTATATCTTCGGTCCCCTCACTCGAGGCAGCGAAGCTGTGAAAGCGGCGTGTGTCGATTCCGGCCGTTCCGGATCGACTACCAGGTAAACAGGAAAGGGGGAGTGATGCAGTTCGCCGAGAGGTTCATCCGTCGACCAGTGCTGTCCAGCATGGTCAGTCTCGGACTGGTACTGGTGGGCGTGATCGCCTACTCGCGGCTGCCGGTTCGCGAGTTTCCCGACGCCGACCCGCCCATCGTGTCGGTCACCGTCATCCTGCCGGGCGCCAGCCCGCAGGTGATCGAGTCCGCGGTCACCGACGTTCTCGAGGAGGAGCTCTCGAGCGTGGAGGGGCTGCGCGCCATGTCGAGCGCCAGCCAGGAGCAGATCTCCACGATCACGCTGGAGTTCACACTCGACCGCCGCATCGAGGACGCCGCGCAGGACGTGCGTGACAAGGTCGCGCGCGTGCGCGGCCTCCTGCCGGAAGACATCGAGGAGCCCGTCGTCGCCAAGCAGGAGGCGGACGCCTGGCCCATCATGTTCCTCGCGCTCACGTCGAAGACGTACAACCTGATGGAGCTGTCTGACATCGCGGACCGCCGGATCAAACCGCGGCTCCAGACCATCGCCGGCGTATCGGGCGCCCCAATCTTCGGGGAGCGGCGCTTCGCGATGCGCGTCTGGCTTTCCCCGAGCGAGCTCGCCGCGCGCGGACTGACCGCGCAGGACGTGGAGAACGCCATCCGTACGCGGAGCGTGGAGATCCCCGCCGGCCGCATCGAGTCGGAGCGTCGCGAGTTCGCCGTGCGCTATCTCGGGGAGATGAAGACTCCGGAGGAGTTCGCCGACATCACCGTCGCGCGCGGCGCCGGTGAGCTGGTGAAGCTCCGCGACGTGGCCCGCGTGGAGCCGGGCCCCGAGGACGAGCGCTCCGTGGTGCGCTACTCGCGCGATCCCGGCGTCTTCATCGGCGTGCTGCGCCAGTCCAAGTCCAACGTCATCGACGTGGCCAACGCGGTACACGCCGAGCTTCCCGGCATTCGCGCGGCGCTGCCGCCGGGCGTCGAGCTGCACATGGCGTTCGACGGCTCCGTGTTCGTCCAGCGTTCCATAACGGAAGCCCAGGAGACGCTGCTGATCACGGCGGGGCTCGTGATCCTCATCATTTTCCTGTTCCTTGCCTCGCTGCGCGCCACGATCATCCCGGCGCTGGCGATACCGGTGTCCATCATCGCCACCTTCGCGATCCTCGGCGCGTTCGGATACTCGGTCAACACCTTCACGCTGCTGGGGTTGATCCTCGCGATCGGCATCGTGGTGGACGACGCCATCATCGTCCTCGAGAACGCCTATCGCCATCAGGAGGAGCTGGGGAAGGATCCCGAGCGCGCGGCCATCGACGGCACCCGCGAGATCACGACGGCGGTCATCACGACGACCATCGCGCTCATCGCGGTGTTCTCGCCGCTGCTATTCCTCACCGGCGTCACCGGACGGCTGTTCAACGAGTTCGGCGTCGCCGTTGGCGGTTCAGTGCTGGTCTCCGGGATCGTGGCGCTCACGCTGACGCCGATGCTGTGCGCGAAAATTCTGCGCGTCTCCGCGCGCGAGTCGCGCTTTCATCATGGCGTCGGCGTCGTGCTCGGCGGCATCGTCAATCGATACTCGCGCTCGCTCGAGCATGCGCTGCGCAGGCCCTGGCTCGTGGTGGCGGGGGGTGCGCTCGTGGCGGCGAGCGCGGTCGGCTTCTTCCTGACGTTGAAGCGTGAGTTCGTGCCGGCCGACGATCGCGGCTTCTTCTTCACGTTCGTCGTCGCTCCGGAAGGCTCGACCGTCGCCTACACCGACGAGTACCTCCGCCGCGTGGAGGCCATCACGCACAGCACGAAAGACGTGCGCTCGTCGTTTTCCGTCGTTGGTTTCGGTGGGCCGCCCAGCTCCGCGTTCCATGGCGTGATTCTCGAGGACTGGGACAAACGCAGTCGCTCCGCCGAAGAGATCATCGGGGAAGTGCAGCCGCAGTTCTTCTTCGGCGTCCCCGGCGTGTTTGCCTTCGCCGTCAACCCGCCCGCGTTCGGCGGGTTCGAGCCGCCCGTCAAGTTCGTCGTGCAGCACCGCGACTTCGAGACGCTGGTGCAGGGGATGGACGCGCTCACCGCCCGCGCCGCGAAGATCCCCGGCTTGATGAACGTCGACACGGATCTCCGCGTCACGAAGCCGGAGCTGGTCGTGACGCTCGACCGCAATCGCGCGGAAGACCTTGGCGTGCCGCCCCGCGACGTTGCGACCACGATGCAGACGCTGCTCGGCGGCCGCGACGTGAGCCGCTTCACCTCCGACAACAAACTGTACGACGTGATCCTGCGTCTCGATCCCGAGGAGCGGGCCACACCAAGCGACATCAGCGGGCTCAGGGTGCGCGGCAAGGACGGGCAGCTGATTCCGCTGGACGCCGTGACGCGCGTCGAAGAGCGCATTGGTCCGCGCCAGCTCAATCACTTCAACCGCGTGCGCTCGTTCACGCTGTCCGCGAGCATGGCTCCGGGGTTCACACTCGGCCAGGCGCTGGACTCGCTCGACGCCGCCGCGCGGGAAGTCCTTCCGGCCGGCAGCACCGTGGAGCTCGCGGGCGAATCGCGCGAATTCCGGGAAAGCGGGAGCACGCTGTACTTCGCGTTCGCGCTCGCCCTGATCTTCGTGTTCATGGTGCTGGCGGCGCAGTACGAGTCGCTGCTGCATCCATTCACCGTTCTCCTGGCCGTTCCGCTGGCGGTGACCGGCGCGTTCGCCGCGCTGCTGGTCGCGCGATCGACGCTCAACGTGTACAGCCAGGTGGGAATGATCCTTCTCATCGGGCTGGTGTCGAAGAACTCGATCCTGCTCGTCACCTACGCCAGCGACCTGCGCGCCCGCGGCCGCGACGCGATTTCCGCGATGCGCGAGGCCGGCAGGATCCGTCTGCGTCCGATTCTGATGACGTCGGTGGCGACGATCTTCGGTGTGTTGCCGATCGCCCTGGGGCTGGGTGCCGGCGCCGGCAGCCGCCGCCCGCTCGGATATTCGATCATCGGCGGCATGATCGTCTCCACGCTGCTGACGCTCTACCTGGTGCCGGCCGTCTTCGTGCTGCTCGAGCGGCTCCGCGGCCGTCGCGAGACGCCTGCCGTCGTTCTTCCGCCGAGCAACGGTGGCGACGGACATCATGTGCCCGCGCTGCCGCGACACGAACCCGTGCTCGAGCCGGTCGCGACCTTTGGGAGGATGTCATGAAAGAACATTCAACCGTGCGCGGCGTGCTCACCGCCGTGCTGTCGTCTGTCGCCGCGTTCGCGCCGGGCGCAGTGCACGCTCAGATCCCGGCCGACGGGGCACCCGTCGTGACGCTGGTCGAGGCACGACGGCGCGCGACCTCGGTGAATCCGGAGGTCGTGGCGGCACGCGAGCAGGTCTCGACAGCGCTCTGGGAGCGACGGGCCGCTTTCTCGGATCTGATCACGCCGGGGGTGACCGCGACCGCGGGCTACACGCGGTTCTCGGATCCGTTCTTCAACTTCGGGACGGGGACCGTGAGTCCCAACGCGACGAGCGCGACGCTCGACGCCAGCTACACGCTGCTCGGCGGGGGGAAGCTTGGCACGCTGAAGCGATCCCGCGCTTCGGTGGCGAGCGCCGAAGCCAGCGAGATCGCGACGCGCTTCCGCGCGGCGATGGCGACGGACGCCGCGTATTTCGCGGTGCTCGCCGACCGCGAG
>JBOHTL010000268.1:0-7436 GCA_050733735.1 Gemmatimonadaceae bacterium | reverse complement strand
GCCGACAACCAGCCCGCCGACGATCGCGGCCAGCGACCAGATGATGCGCCAACGGAGTTCCTCGAGGGGGTCGAGGAAGGGCATTTCACTGGTCGATTTCTTGGCCATCGGCTGTTGATCAGTCGTTGCCCGTCAGGTGCGTCGTCCCCGCCCGGCGGAGGAGACGCGCATCGCCGCGCGCGCTACCGGATGGAGCGGAGTCGCTCCCGCGCCAGCTCGGCTTCGGTGCTCGTCGGAAACTCCCGCAATATCCGGTTCAGCGCGGCTCGGCCCGCCGTGGTCCGACCCTGACTGAGCTGCGAAAGTCCGTACTTGTAGAGCGCCGTCGCCGCGTCCGCCGAGCGCGGATAGCGTGTTACCACGAGCGAATACACCGAATCGGCCTCGGCGGTCCGTCGCTCCTCCGTGTAGGTCTGGCCGATGTACAACAGGGCCAGCGACGCCTGCTCGAAGCTTGGGTAGAGGCGGAGCAGCTCCTCGAATCCCTGCCGGGCAGTGGAGTGACTGCCGCGCCGCATGAGATCGGACGCCGCCGTGAACAGCTGCGCTGGTCCGGGAGCCGTCGGGGCCGCGGTGGCCGTGGTATCGGGCGTTTGCAGCGCCTGCGAGCGTTCTTCCATCGCGGCGCGCAGGTCCATGATGCGTCGCGTGCTCATGCCCGCGAGTTCCTGGAGCGTGATGAGCTGCTTTCCCAGCTCGAACAGCTCGCCGCTGAGATTGGCCTGGAATGCACCGAAACGCTGCGACAGCGCGCGGAGGGAATCGTTGGTGCGGCGCATCATCGTCAACGCCTGATCGACACGGACCATCTGGGCCGAATCGGCGCGGGCCTCCACCGCGCGCGTGGTGCGAATCTCGTCCTGCAGCAGCGCGATGTCGCTCTTGGAAGCAAAGCACCCCGTGGCGGCGACAGCGGCCGCCACGAGGCTGACGAACTGCCGAAACGTCATGTCTTACATGCCCGGCCGCATGAGCATCGGACCGCCAGCGGTGATCTCGAACTCGTCGCGCCGGTTCTGCGACCAGCAGCCTTCATTGGAATCCATGCACACCGGGCGCTCTTCACCGAAGCTCGTGGTCTCCACGCGACCTTCCGCGACGCCCCGTTCCACCAGGTAGCGTTTGGCGGTTGCCGCGCGCCGCTGACCCAGCGCGAGGTTGTACTCCGACGAACCCCGCTCGTCGGCATGACCCGAGACGCGGATCGTCACGTTGGAGTTCGCGAGCAGGATCGGGATCTTGGCGTCCAGCGCCGCGCGGGCGTCGTCGCGAAGGTCCGAGCGATCGAAGTCGAAGTTGATCGCGGTCGTCAGCGTGTTGCGGAGCATGTCCGACGCGCGACGCGCCTCTTCTTCGGCCGCGCGAGCGCGGTTGATGCTGTCCTGAACGGCCCGCTGACGCGCTTCGGCAGCCTCTCTCGCCCGGCGCTCGTTCTCGGCGCGAATCGAATCCTCGCGCGCCATGCGGATCGCGGCGGTGTCGATGGTTGGCTCAGGCGGCGGCGCGGCACGCCGACAGGCGCCCACCGCGGCGACGGAGAACAGCGCGAAAACCACTGCAACGCGAGTGTTGATCTTCATCGGTCGTTTGGGTTGATGGGTTCGGGCACCACATCCCACTAGGAAACACCAGCTCGTGGACGGCGTCAGCTGCCGCCCAATCTCGGAGACCATGCCGGTAACCGCGGTCCGCCAGCCTGCGTCAACTGACGCAACCGCCCCGACTCCGTGTCCAGTACCCACAATTGACGAGTGCCACTGCGTGACGACACAAACACGAGGTGCCGGCCATCCGGCGCCCACGATGGATCCTCGTTCTCACCCTCGCTCGTCAGCTGCCGCGGCTGACGGTCACGAAGGCTCATAGTAAAGATCTGGAAGCGTCCGTCAATGCGTGTCTGAAAAGCCACCTGCCGGCCATCGGGCGACCAGTTGGGGCTCGCACGGTAGTTCTGATCACCGAAATCGAACGCCGTGAAGATGTCGGCGTTCGTCCCGTCGGCGTCCATAATATACACCTGCGGCGGTCCCATACGATCGGACATGAAGGCCACGCGATTGCCGTCGGGACTGAACGAGGGCTGCGTGTTGATCGAGCCGCGGCCGATCGTGATGCGTCGTGGGAACGCGTCCAGCGCCAGGGGAACGACATAGATGTCGGTGCCCTGTTCCGTCGCCAGCGCGTACGCGAGCGACCGCCCGTCGGGCGTGAACACCGGCGTTGAGGGCGTGGCGTTGCGCTGAGAGCCCAGCGACCGCGAGCGGCCGGTACGGAGATCGTGCACGACGACGCGCGACTCCAGCCCGAACGTGTGGTACGCGATCAATTGCCCATTCGGGTGCCAGCTCGGCGACATCGACTCGCCGACCGCCGGCAGCGACACCGTCTCCGCGCCGTCGCTGTCGATGATCTTGATGACGTTTCGGTCGACGAACGCCACCCGCGATTGCGCGACCCCGGACTGACCCGTGATCCAACGCTCGATCGCGTCCGACACGCCATGGATGGTGTGGCGCCAGTCGCGTCCCATCGGCGCCTCCGCAACGGCGAAGTCCTCCACGCTGGAAACCTGCTTCTTCGCGACGTCATGCAGGGCGACGTGCAGGCCCGCGGCCGTCGGCGTGACTTTGACGGCGGCCGCCGCGCCGAGTCGCGCGAAGAGATCGTAGTTCAACGGCACCGGTCCGCCCGACGGCGCGCGTCCTTCGAACAGAGCGGCGTCGGCTGCCGAGAGCGTGACCACGGCGAAACGATCGGAGTAGTCGAGATCCCGCTGGATGATGCCGCGGATCGAGTCGCCCTGCGGACCCGTCACCGGGAGGACGATGATGCCCGGTTTCGCGCCGGGATCGTACTGCAGACCGATGCGAACACCTCGCGCGGTGTCCTGCGCGGCGACGGTCGCCGGGATGGAGAATGCGGCAGCCACCGCGGCGCCACACACCAGAATTCGGGAACTGCGCATCAACGGATGAGTCGGGGGTCGAAGCTGAAGATCACGGGAAGCACATCCTCCCTGAAGCCGTCGGGCAGCGGCCCAAAGCGTGTCGCGGCGGCTTCGACCGCGCCCTGTGCCTCGAGATCGAAGGTGTACGACCCCGATCGTTGCAGAAAGCGAACGCCCGTGATCGAGCCGTCACGGCGGATCAGAAAGAGCACTTCGGCTTTCAACGGCGAGCCGCGTGGCGGCCGAAATCGCAGCGCGATCTCCCGGACGATGTTCTCGAGGTACCCCGGGAAGGGAAAGTCGATCCCCTCCGTGCGGATGTTCGCGACGTCGGTCCCCCGCCCTCCCGTCTCGCCGCCGCCGGCCACGGGTGCGGGCGTGTTGCGATCCACCCGCTTGTCGGAGACGCTCGGCGTCGCGAGGCGCGGCGTGCGACGCGGCTGGGTTTTTGTCTTCACCGGAACGATCTCCTCGGACTTGGGACGCGGTGGCGCTTTCGTCTCCGGCGGCGCTGGTTCCGCGGTCGGTGTCACGACGCCGCGGGCGGGCGGTCCTGGCGCGGCGGCGATGATGTTCACACGATAGATCGGCGGCATGGCCGGCGCCTTCGCCGGTCGCAGCTGCAGAAACGCGAGAACGATCCCCGCATGGAGCAGCGCCGACGCTCCGATCGAAACGGCGAAGGCGGCTCCATCGCGGCCGGAGGGTGACACGGCCGCGATGCTCACTGCGGAATTTCCTCGGGTTCCGTGACGAGTCCGACATCGCCCACGCCCGCCGTCCGCATGATCGCGAGCACACGCACCACCTCGCCGTATGGCACGGCGGCGTCCGCGCGTAAATACAGCCCCTGCCGCCCGCGCTGCGACGCCAGCGCGCGGAAGGCGCCGCGAAATTCGGCGTACGTCATCGGCGTGTCGTCCACCATGATCTGCCCCGTTCGGGCGATGGTGACGGTGAGACCGCTGCGCGATTCGAGGGGTCGCGCCTCCGCGCGCGGGAGCGTGATGTCGACGCCACCCGTCATCATCGGCGCCGTGATCATGAACACGACGAGCAGCAGGAGCATGACGTCGATGAGATTCACGACGTTGATCTCCGCGTTGAGCTCGAAGCGTTCGCGCCGGCGACGGGGCATCCTAGATCTGCCCCTCCCGCACGAAGCGGGCGATCACGGCGGCGTTGAAGCGTTCCATCGTGCTCTCGAAGCGGTTCAGCCGGCTCGCCAGAATGTTGTAACCGAAGGTCGCGGGAATCGCGACCGCGAGCGACGCGGCGGTGGCGACGAGCGCTTCGGCAACGCCCGGCGCAACCGCGGAGAGATTGCCGGATCCGCGGGTCGCGATGCCGATGAACGCCTGGATCACGCCAATCACCGTGCCGAGCAGGCCGAGCAGCGGGCTGACCGACGCGATCGTTGCGAGCCATGGCGTATGCCGCCCAAGTCGCTCGCGCTCTTCGTCTGCCTCGGCGTCGAGCAGAAGATGAAGCGCCTCCAGCTGTGACCCGGTGAGGGTGGCATTTGGGAGTGTACCCGGGTCCTCGGGCGTGGTTTCCCTGGCGCGCGCCGTTCCGGCGCGCGTGTCCGCGATGAACTGCGCCGCTCGGAGAAACAGCTTCGAAAACGCGTTCTTGGCGGTTCGTCGCGCG
The DNA here is from genome assembly GCA_050733735.1 of Gemmatimonadaceae bacterium. Classification (GTDB taxonomy): domain Bacteria; phylum Gemmatimonadota; class Gemmatimonadetes; order Gemmatimonadales; family Gemmatimonadaceae; genus DASPMP01. The sequence goes on along the minus strand of JBOHTL010000268.1, from coordinate 2,839 downwards.
AGACTGTTGGCTTCGTCGAGCTTGCGCGTGCGATCGAATTCCTGCGCGAACTTCTGCGCTCGGCTGTTGGCGCTGGACAGCTGTGTCCAGGTCCAGAAGATCACTCCCCAGCTGATCAATGACAGGATGGCGAGAATCACCAGGACGACCTGCGTGACGGTCGTCGACTGCCGAATGAGCTCCATCGGCGTGGTGGGAATCGCACCCTGCTGCAGGAGAAAGGCGGCGGTCATGCCTTCACCGCGCGGGCGCGATGCCGCGCCTCGAACCATTTGAAGCTTTGTGAAAGACCGTCGGTCAGCGACGTCTCGGGAGACCAGCCGAGGACTTCCCGCGCCTTCGACGCGTCGAGGAAGGAATGCTGCTGTTCACCGGCGCGCGGCGGTGCGTATTCGATCGGCACCGTAGCGCCCGCCGCGTCCAGGAGCGTGCGCGCGAGAGAGTTCACCGGCGTCCCAATTCCCGTCCCCACGTTGAAGCCCCGTGTATCCAGCCGTTCACGTCTCGGAAGAGACCTGGTGGCCGCGAGGAAGGTCGCGGCCGCGACGTCCCGAACGTAGACGTAGTCGCGCGTTTGCTCGCCGTCGCCGAACACCGTGAGCGGCTTGCCGCCGAGAATGCGGCCACAGAAGATCGCGACCACGCCGGCCTCGCCGTGCGGATCCTGTCTCGGTCCAAACACGTTGCCGTATCGCAGACCGACGGTGTCCATGCCGTGCACGCGATCGTAGTACGCGAGGTAATACTCGACACTCAGCTTCGAGATCGCGTAGGGCGATTCGGGATCTTTCGGATAGGACTCCTTGTTGGGCGGAGTCACGAAGTCGCCGTAGAGCACGCCGCCCGTGGACGCGAAAATGAACCGACAGTCCTTCGCGCGCGGCGAACCGCGCAGCGCCTCGATGAGGTTCAGCGTTCCGACGATGTTGACGCTCGCGTCGAAGACAGGATCGGCGACGCTCTTCCGCACATCCATCTGCGCCGCGAGATGGATGATCGCATCGAATCGGCCCTGCGCCACGATCCGCGACGCTTCCGGAGTGCGAACGTCGACGGCGTGCAGCGTGATGCCGGCTGGTATGTTTTCACGTTTCCCCGTCGAGAAATCATCGATGATCTCGACGGACCATCCTCGCTCGAGGAAGTACTCGCACATGTGCGAGCCGATGAATCCGGCGCCGCCGGTGACGAGGAGTCGGTGAGCCAAAGAAGAGGCGGTTTGAGAGGTTTGAGGGGTTTGAGAGGTTATGAACGTTTGAGCTGTCGCGGCGGATCGAGACGGTCGAACCTACCGTCAAACACCTCAACCCCTCAAACCCCTCAACCTCTCAAACCTGTCCGCAAAACTAAACGCCGACTGGCGTTAGGTGCATCGCCAGCCGGCGTGAAAGTACGAGTCCCGACGCGGTTTGCTCCGCTAGGGCATGCGCGCGATCACGCGCGCGGACATCCCTTCCTTGATCGCGGGCTGTTCCTGGCCGAGGATGACCGCGGTGACACCGTACGCGGTGGAGCGAACGACCTGCGCCTTCGCGATCGGGATTTCCGGATCGCGCCACGCGTTGTCGTCGACTCGAACACTCGGCTTGTAGATGAGGAACTGATCGCCCATCCGCACCCCGTCACGCGAGGACATCGCGAGCACGATGAAGTTCTGTATGTTGGGGAGCACCGGCTCACCGTAGATCCAGCGGATCTCCGTCGTCTGTCCGTCGTTCACCGGATTGGGCCGAATCCGCGTGCCCACACCCGCCGTGTCCAGCGGAATCAGACGGTCCTCGGTGCTGATCTCGTCGAACACGTTGACGATCTTCGCGACGGCCGCGACGTCGGAACCCGGTGCCTTGGTGACCTCGACGACTCCCGTCGGGATGATGACCTGACCCTGGTCCTCGATGATGGGACCGAGTCGGATGGCGAGGTAGCGTTCACCCTCCGGACCGACATAGCCGACCGGCGGAGCGATGAAAACACGATCATATGGCTGGAAGCGATACCGCTCGGTCGACTGCGCGACGCCGGTCAGATCTCCGGACTTCAGAATGCGGCCGAAGCCTCTGGGCCCGCCTTCGCGATCCACGTATGGGGCAACCAGCACCTGGCCCGCGCGCACCGTCGGCGCGGGCTCCATGCCAATGACACCGAGATCCCCCATGCCGCTGGGAAGCGTCGTCACCGGCCGATCGCGTCGCGTGAAAACCGTCGGCGCGGCAGGATCGACCGGAGCCTGCACAGGCTCCGTAGGCTGCTGCGGGGCCTCCTCGACCGGCACCTCGGCCACGACGGTCTCGTCGCCGGGGAGACGCAGAACCTCGCCGGGGAAGATCCAGTGGGGATCCTCGACGACGTCACGGTTCAGCCGGTAGATCTCCGGCCAGAGGAACGGGTTGCCCAGATAGCGCTGGGACAGATCCCAGAGGTTGTCACCGCGCACTACCGTGTGGGTACGCGGCTGAGCGGTGGGCGGAGCCGGTTCCTGGGCGTCGAGCGACTGCGCTGCCAGACCGGCAGCCAGCGCGAGCAGGGTGCAACGGTTAAGAGTGCGCATTGCAATGCATTGGACGAACGTCAGGGTAAAATGGAAACGGGCCCGGCAGTCCGGGCCCGTTCGAGCCACCAGCTCATGGCCCCGATTCGGGGCGTTTTCAGGGCCTCAGAACGGCAGATCGTCGTCGTTGTCCTGAAGGGCGCCCGGGAACTCCTCGAAATCGTCCCCTGTCGCGGCGCCAGCGGCGGCACCGGCCTTCGCCTTGGCGGCTGCAGGTGGCCGCGCGCTGCGCGTCCCCCCCCCCCCACCCTCCGCGTCTCCACCGCGTGCGGATCCGAGCATGATCAGTTC
>JBOHTL010000267.1:0-4773 GCA_050733735.1 Gemmatimonadaceae bacterium | reverse complement strand
AGCAGCGTGAAGAAGCTCTTGAGCTTCTGGACGCGGATCTGCTGCAGCGCCAGCCGGATGGATTCCCAGAGGGGCATGGGGGAACTACCGGGATCTCACAGGGAGAGTTTCAGTTACTCGTATCTCAGCGCCTCGACGGGATCCAGCCTCGAAGCCCGCAGCGCTGGCAGCATCCCGAATACGATCCCCGCGAACGCGCTCGCCAGCAGAGCAGCGACGATCGCCATCGGAGGCGTCGACGCCTCGATCGGAGTCGTGTTCCTGATCACCATCGTGAGTCCGCCGCCAACGAGGAGTCCGGCGACTGCGCCGATCAAGGTGAGCGTGCTGGCCTCCACGAGGAACTGCCAGAGGATCGTGCCGCGCGTCGCCCCGAGCGCCTTCCGAACACCGATCTCGCGGGTCCGCTCGGTCACCGAGATCATCATGATGGCGATGACGCCGACGCCGCCCACGAGCAACCCGATCGCCGAGAGCACGATCATCACGAGGAAGAACACGCCGACGATCCGGTTGTACAGCTCCATGATCTTTTCGGGCGTGGACACGAAGAAATCGTTCTGCTGTGCCGGACGGAGGTGCCGGGAGCTGCGCAAGGTGGCGATGACCTCGTCCATGACGAGATCGCGATTCTCACCGTCGCGCGGTTTGACGGTGATGTCCATCCAGTTCACGCCCACGTTGAGCTTGCGCTGAGCCGTCGTGATGGGCACCACGGCCTTGCCGCGGTCATTGCTGTCGAACGCGTTCGCGATCGGACGAAAGACGCCGATGACGCTGAACAGCTGGCCGCCGAACCGGACTTCCTTGCCGACGGCGCCTTCGCCGAGAAACAGCTTCTCGACGACCTTCTCGTTCACGAGGAGTACGGGCGCTGCGGTCTCGATCTCCATCTGCGTGAAGTTGCGCCCGTCGATGATGTCCGTGCCCTGCACGTCGGCCCACCCGGCGGTGAAGCCATCCACCTGGATGGACGGCAGCTCGCGATCCTCGTACTTGATCGGCGACGAGCTTCCAATGTGGGAGATCACCGCCCGAACGCTCGGCAGCTTCTGGATCTCCTGAGCCTGGGCGAGCGTCAGCGGCCGGTTGCGGCGCCAGGGGCAGCTGTCCGCAGACCCGTTGCACGAGTTGATCTCCGCGGGCCAGCGCGTGAGGAAGAAGGTCGTGGGTCCCGCGGCGGCCATGCTTCGTGACACACCGGCGTTGATCCCGTGTACGGCCGCGGACATGACCGTCACGACGAAGACGCCGACCGCGATGCCCAGGATCGTGAGTCCCGCGCGGACCTTGTTGGAGCGGATCGCGTCCAGCGCGATCACGACGCCCTCGAAGATGTTGAAGAGACGAGCGCCGAGCTTCATCGCTATTCCTGCCGCATCGCGAAGATCGGATCCAGCTTCGCCGCGCGGCTCGCCGGATAGGCGCCCGCGGTGATGCCCACGCCAGCGCCGATCATGACGGCCATCACGATGGACCATGGCGCGACGGTGGCGGGCAGCGGAGAGACCGCGGCGACGGCCTGCGACAGTGCGATGCCCAATCCAACGCCGATCGCGGCGCCGATCATGCTGAGCGTCGTCGATTCCGCGAGGAACTGCGCGAGGATGTCACGACGGCGCGCGCCGATCGACTTGCGAATGCCGATCTCCCGCGTCCGCTCGGCGACCGCGACGAGCATGATGTTCATGATGACGATGGCGCCGACGACCAGGCCGATGGCGGGAAGGACCATCCCCGCGAGCACGAGAAATCTGCGGATCGTGTTCCATTGGGTCAGCGCCGACTCCGACGTCTCGAAGGCAAAGTCGTCCGCCTCGCCGGGACGGAGTGAGTGCCGGCGGCGCATCACTTCGCGCACGATCTCCCTGGTGTTCTCGAGCGCCGCGGGATTGTCCGCCTGAACCACGACGCCGTACAGGTTGAATCGCCCGCGTGTGATGTTGCTCATCTGCGAACCGAAGGGCGCGATGACCTGGCGATCCAGCGACATGCCGAACACCGATCCCTGCTTTTCCAGCACCCCGATCACCGTGAAGGGAAAGCGATTGACCTTCAGCTCGCGGCCGATGGGGTCGAGGTTCGGGAAATAGTGGTCGGCGATCTCGGTGCCGATGACGACCACCGGAGTGCCAAGAAGGTCGTCCTGCTCGTTGAATGGACGGCCCTTCTCGACGACGAGATCCTTGATCCGGAAAAACTCGGGCGTCACGGCCTGCGCCATGATCTGCGGTCCACCGTTCCGGTATGCGGACGTCGCCGATCCCCAGATGATGTCGTGCAGGGCCCAACGCGCCTCGGGCGGCAGCGCGTCGCGAATGGCGTAGCCGTCCGCCGGCTTGATCCGGGGCCGGCGCTGCCAGGCTCGCCATTCCGCTTCGGTGACGTCGGTATTGATGTCGGGGTAGCGACGGACGTTGAAGGTGTTCACGCCGAGGAACTTGGCGGCGAAGTCCTGCTCCACGTACTTGGCCATGCCTTCGACGATCGAGACCACGGCGATCAGGAACATCACGCTGATGGTCACGCCAAGCAGCGTGAAGAAGCTCTTCAGCTTCTGCACGCGAATCTGGCTCAACGCCAGGCGGATGGCTTCGAAGATGGGCATGGTTGGCGGAACTGCGTTCTCGGCGCGCCTACGGCGCGGTGAGCAAGCGCTCGCCCACCAGCGAGCGAAGCGAGCAGCCGAGAACTTACCGCCGGCGTATGTCTACATCACGCCGGCGGGCCGAGAACGCTTCTCAGAGACCTACTCGTTGCGTGAATTTCTCGCGGCGGTCGTCGGAGTGGATGACGCCGTCCCGCAGGACCACCACCCGGCGCGCATGCGCGGCGATGTCCGCCTCGTGCGTGACCATGATGACCGTCTGGCCGGTATTCGCGAGGTTCTCGAACACTCTCATGATCTCTTCCGACGTTGCCGAGTCGAGGTTACCGGTGGGCTCGTCGGCGAGCAGAATCGACGGGTTGTTCACGAGCGCGCGAGCGATCGCGACGCGCTGGCGCTGACCTCCCGAAAGCTCGTTCGGCCGGTGGTCCATGCGGTCCCCGAGCTGTACTTTTTCGAGCGCTTCCTTCGCGCGGCGCTTGCGCTCATCCGCGGGTACGCCGGCGTACACCAGCGGCAGCTCGACGTTGTGCAGCGCCGTGGCGCGCGGAAGCAGGTTGAACGTCTGGAAGACGAATCCGATCTCCTTGTTCCGGATGCGCGCCAGCTGATCGTCGGTCATCGACGACACCAGCGTGCCGTTGAGCCAGTACTCTCCGGCGGTCGGCGTATCCAGACAGCCGATGAGGTTCATCAGCGTGGATTTACCCGAGCCCGACGGTCCCATGATGGCGACGTACTCGTTGCGGCCGATGACGAGGTCGACGTCGCGCAGCGCGCGCACGACTTCACCACCCATGTCGTATTCGCGCTTGATGCCGCGGGTGACGATGACCCAGCGCTGATCCGGTGCAGTCCCCGATTCCGTGACGACGATCTGGCGTTCAGCCGTCGTCCCCATCGGGGCTTCTACGATGTTCTGGCTCACGATTTGGCGACCTGCTTGGTTTTCGTGCTGTCCGTCGCCGCGGCCCGCACGAGCGCGCCGTCCTTCAGCTCGCGAATGGCCTGATACGTCCCGGCCACGATCTTTTCGCCGTCCTTGAGGCCGGTCAGCACCTCGAAGTGCTTCTCGCCTGCGATACCCACTTCGACGGGACGGAAGGTCACCAGGTTGTCCTCACCGACGACGAATACGCCCTCCACGTCCTTCTTTTCGATGTCGCGCGTCGGACGCGGACGACCGAGACCCACGGCGGTGTCGCCGCTGGCCAGGTTCTGGTTCTCGCGAACGGTGAGCGCGATGATCGGAATCGAAAGGACGGTCTTGCGCATGTCAGTCACGATTTTCGCCGTGGCCGAGAAGTCGGGACGCGTTTCCTGCGGCGCATTGAGCAGCTGGATGGTGACCTCGTAGTCGACCGCCTGATCCGCGCTCTGCTGCACCGCACCGGCGCGCACCGAGCTGTTCGAGATCTGCGAGACGCGGCCCACGAACGTGGTGTCCGGGAAGGCGTCGATCTGCACGACGGCCGAATCGCCGACCGCGATGCGGGCGACGTCGGTCTCGTCGACGCGAACCTTCGTCTCCAGGATCGACATGTCGCTGATCGTGAGGAGCGTCGCGGCGTCCTTGTTGAAGGTGCCGGGCACCGCGGTCTCACCCTGCTCGACCACGAGCCGAGTGACGCGACCCGCCATGGGCGCATAGATCGTGGTCTTGCTGAGCGCCGAACGCGCGTCCTTGAGCGCCGCGCGCGCCTGCTCCACCGAGTGCGTTGACGCCTCGTGCAGCGCCTTGTTCACGTCCACCGCGGTCTTGAGCTGTTCGATCTGCTCGTCACTCACCAGCTGCGGGTTGTTCTTTTTCATCTCGGCCGTGCGCTCGTAGCTGCGTTCCGCCTGGATGAGGTTCGCCCGGGCCTGAGCGTTCTGCGCCTGCGCGGCGGCCAACGCGGCTTCCGCGCGCGACACCATGGCCTGCGCCTGCTCCTGGTCGATCTGCAGCAGAAACTGCCCCTTCGAGACCATCTGGCCCTCCTTCACGGAGAGCTGGGTGATCTTGCCCGCCACGTCGGAGGCGATGTCGACCTTGGTCTGAGGCTGCACCTGACCGCTCGCCGTCACCGACGCGACGAGGTCGCGCTTCTCGACGGGTTCCACGCGCACCTCGACAGCCTTCGTACCGCTGCGCGCCGCAGCGACGCTGCCGACGAGCACGATGA
>JBOHTL010000266.1:0-2441 GCA_050733735.1 Gemmatimonadaceae bacterium | reverse complement strand
GACATGGTGTTCGTCACCTGCGGCATGGGCGGGGGCACGGGCACCGGTGCCGCGCCCGTCATCTGCGAGCTGGCCCGTCAGGCCGGCGCGCTCACGGTCGGCATCGTGACGAAGCCGTTCCTCTTCGAGGGACGCAAGCGCATGCGCCAGGCGGAAGCCGGCATCGCGGAGATGCGGCGGAACGTGGACACGATGATCGTCGTGCCGAACGAGCGCCTGCTCGCGGTAGTCGGCAAGGGCATTCCGTTCCAGGACGCGCTGAAGAAGGCGGACGAGGTGCTGCTGCACGCGACGCAGGGCATCTCCTCGCTCATCAGCGTGACGGGACTCGTGAACGTCGATTTCGCCGACGTCCGCACGGTGATGGCGAACGGCGGTTCCGCGCTCATGGGCACCGGCATCGGCCGCGGTGACAACCGGTCGATCGAGGCGGCCCAGCAGGCGATCGCCTCACCACTCCTCGACAACGTCAGCGTCGCCGGCGCGACCGGGGTGCTCGTCAACATCACCGGTGGGGCGGATCTCACCCTTGGCGAGGTGCATCAGATCAACGAGATCATCCACGACGCCGTCGGCGACGATGCCGAGATCATCTTCGGCGCCGTGCATGAGCCCGCCATGCAGGGCGAGATCCGCGTCACAGTAATCGCCACGGGTTTCGACCGGGCGATGCAACATCCTGTATCAGGGCCGTCCGTCCCCGAGCAAACCCCCGCACTTGCGAAGAGCTCGCCTGTGATTCCTTTTCCAGGTAATCGTCCAGTCCGTACCGGGACGATAGCTCGCCCCAGCCTGAGTCCGGATGCCAGACCTCGGCAGCCCGGCGGCGAGCGCAGTGGGGGGGGAGGGTCGCAGGATCTCAGCGATATGGAGATCCCGACTTTCATTCGGAGACAAATGGACTAATGCAACATCGTAAGGCCCGCGCCATCGCGTACGGCGTGGTGGCGCTGCTTGGCGTCGCCGCGATTCTCTTTACCAAGCCACTTCCTCCGCGTCCGCCGGCGGGCGCTGTGTTCGCCGGACCACCGGCGCCACCCCCGGCACCCCCCTGGCGCGAGAAGCACGACACCATCCGCTACGGTGAGACCATCGTGGGTGTGCTCGCTCGCGGAGGACTGAGTGAGTTGCTCGCACGCGAGGCGATCAAGGCAGCGAAGACGCTCGATCCGCGCCGCATTCCCGCCGGGATGCGTCTCGTCACCCGCGTGCCGCACGACGACACCGTGCCGACCGAGGTGATCCTGCGCCTGGCCGCCGACCGCATTCTGCATCTCAACCGGGGCGATTCCGGCTGGACGGCGTACGAACAGCTGATTCCCTGGACAGTCGACACGGTGGTCGTAAACGGAACCATCACGGCGGTCACGCCGAGTCTCTACACCGCGATGGACTCCGCGGCGATCGATGCGCTGCCGGGATCCGCCCGCCAGGAGCTCGTGTACGAGCTGGCGGACATCTACGAGTATCGCGTCGACATGAGCCGCGACCTGCAGGTGGGCGATCGCTTCAGCGTCATCGCGGAACGGCGTCGGCTGAGCTTCGGTTTCGAGCAGATCACGCGCATGAGCCAGGTGCTCGGCGCCACGATGACGCTGTCCGGGAAAAAGACCGAAGCGGTGCGCTTCCGCAGCGTGACCGGCGGACTGTATTTCGATCAAAACGGCAAGCCGATGCGGTCGGGCTTCCTTCGCACTCCCGTGGCCTTCCGCCGAATCTCCAGCGGCTTCGGCATGCGGCGCCATCCAATCCTCGGCACGATGCGCGCGCATCAGGGCACGGACTACGCCGCGAACGCCGGAACACCGATCCGCGCGATCGGCGACGGCGTCGTGATTCGTGCCGGCTGGCACAATGGCTACGGCAACGTCATCGACATTCGCCACGCCAACGGCTACGTGAGCCGATATGCGCACCAGCGCGGCTTCGCGAAGGGAATACACGCCGGCGCGCGCGTGCTGCGCGAGCAGACGATCGGGTACGTGGGCTCGACGGGACTGAGCACGGCGCCGCACCTGCACTTCGAGGTGCTGGTGAAGGGCGTGCAGCGGAACCCGCGCGCGGTGCTCGCGAACGTCACGGCGGATCCGATTCCGGCGAAGGAGCGCGCGGCGTTCGCGGAGGCACGGACTCGCACGCTCGCCATGCTCGAATCGCCTGTCTATCTCGCGAGCGCGGAAAGCGCCACGGCGAAACAGGCCGGCTCGCCGCAGCCGTAGGCCGGACCGGCACCTGAAAGCAGGGGCGAGTGGCGTGGCCGCTCGCCCCTTCGTTTTTTACTCATCCTGATGACGGACTGGTTGACTGCCGCGGCGGTGGGCGTGATCGCCGCCTTGTTGCTGTATGGGCGCCAGCGTGGCGCCGGCCCTTCTCCCGCGTGGCGCATTGCTCTGGGCGTCGCGCGCGCCGCGGCGCTCACGCTGGTGCTGGCGCTCCTGCTC
>JBOHTL010000265.1:0-9254 GCA_050733735.1 Gemmatimonadaceae bacterium | reverse complement strand
GAACTCTGGACGCGCTCGAAAGCATTCGGATGCATTCGGAAAATTCGGATTCCTGCTGTTTTGGAGCATGAGGGACTATCCAAGCCCGTAGACGCGTGAGGCATTCCCGCCGAGGATGTTTGCCTTGTCCGCATCGGAAATGGGAAGGGACCGAAGCGCGGAAAGCATGGACGGAATGGAACCGATCTGGTGCGGGTAATCCGACCCGGCGAGGATGTGATCGGCGCCGGCGAACTTGATGGCCAGCTCCAACGCGTTGGCGTCGAAGTTGACGGTGTCGTAGTGCCACGTCTTCAGATACTCGCTCGGCGGCCTGCCGATGTTCGCGCGACACTCGGCGAATGCGTGATAGCCGCGATCGAGTCGTTCGGCGAGATATGGTATGGCGCCACCAAGATGGCCGAGCACCCACTTGATCCTTGGGAAGCGCTCGGCGACGCCGCTGAAGACGAGATGCGCCGCGGCGAGGGTCGTGTCCATGAGGAACCCCACGAGTGGCATGAGCCAGTACTCGGTCATGGCTTCGACCCCGACCGGACTCGTAGGATGAATGTGCAGTACCGCGCCTTTCGCGTCGGCGTACTCGTAGAGGGGCCAGAAGCGCTTGTCGGCGAGCGCAACGCCGTTCACGTTGCTGAACAACATGGCGCCAGGCAGACGCAGCTCCTCCATCGCGCGGCGCATCTCCAGCACGGACGCTTTCGGATCATTCAGTGGTAGTGTGGCGAGCGCCGCGAACCGCGGACCACGCTCCGCGATGATTTTCGCGAAGGCATCGTTCACGAGCGACGCCAGCGACGCAGCGTATTCGCCCGATTCCACATGGGTACCGGGCGTGGTCAGCGTGATGACCTGTGTGTCCACGCCCTCGTTCTCCAGAACGTCCTGGCGATAGCCGATGTCGCGATGCCCGGCGACCGCGACGTTGTAGTCACCCGGATAGTGAATGTGCGGATTCCCCTTGGAGTCCGTTGTCACCTGGACGACGCTCCTTCCCGAGCGGAGTGCATCGAGGTACTCGGGCGGATAGAAGTGATTGTGGACGTCGATGACGGGCATGAGACGGTTTCAGTGTTTCAGTGTTTCAGTGTTTCAGTGTTTCAGGATTGCCACGGAGCACTTTCCAGATCCAGTACACGGGCAGCCCCGCGAGGACCATTCCGAGCCCGATCAGGCTGTCGCGGAGATCGGTCCGGATGGCATCGATCACGATCGCCAGCGAGGACAACACGAAAATCCCGGCGAACACCTTGTACGCGCGCATTCTATAGACAGGCTGGTAACCCGGTCGTCGACGCAGAACGAACAGGCTCGCGGCCATGAGCGCGAAGAAGATCCATTCGGTGTACACGACGCGGGTGAACAGCGCCGCGTACGTGCCCGTCCAGACCAGCACCGATGCCCACATCATCTGCAGAAAGATGGCGACGTACGGCGTGCGGTGGCGTGGATGCAGCCTGGCGAACCAGGAGAACAGAAGCCCGTCTCTCGCCATCGCGAGGTACACGCGCGGACCGGCGAGGATGATCCCGGTCATTCCGCCAAGCGTCGACAGGATGACCAGCGCCGAGAGCGCGTGCGCGCCTCCCGTGCCGATCACGACGTCCGCGAAATCGGCGGCCACGCGCCGCGACGAGACGACGACCTCGAGCGGGAGCACCCACAGATAGACCGCGTTGATCGACACGTACGCAATCGTCACGATCAGCGTGCCACTCATGAGCGCGCGCGGGATGGTGCGCGAGGGATCCTTTGTCTCGTCCGCGGCGTATGTCACCATGTGCCAGCCGCCGTACGCGAAGAGTCCGGCGATCATCGCCTTCACGAAGCCGGAGTACGACACCTCCGCCCCAGGCGTGCTCGCGATCGCCGGGGTCTCCCGCTGCACGATGAACCAGACACCCAGCGCCACGATCGCCGCGACGGCGAGCAGCTTGATCCACGTGAAAAGGGCCTGCAACCCGCTCGCCTGCCGCACGCCGAGGTAGTTCACGAACGACAGGAACACGATCGCGCCGATGGCGGCGGCTCGCGTCCCCTGGTCGCCGAGCTCGACGAAGTGGCCGAGATAGCGCGCGAACACCGTCGCGATCGCGGCGATGATCCCGGTGTGCATGCTCCAGAACATCGCCCAGCCCCACAGGTACGCGATGGCCGGCGAGTACCCTTCCTTAAGAAACACATATACGCCGCCCGTGCGTGGAAAGGCGGAGGACAGCTCCGCGGCGACGAGCGCGCCGATGAGCGTCAGCACACCGGCGGCCGCCCACACGAGCAGCACGCCCAGCGTCGAGCCGGCGGCACCGGACACGAGCGAGGGCTGCACGAAGATCGACGCGCCGATGATGGTGCCGACCACCATCGCGGTCGCCCGTCCGACACCGATGGCGCGAACGAGCTGGGACGGCGGAGCGGCGTCAGGCGCTGTGCGCGGGGACGTCACGTCAATTGTGGTGGCATGAGACGGCCCCGGAGGAGTGCAAGCGGAGAATTCTGGCGACAGGAGCGCGTTGTGGGCAACTGCGCCGACCACGAGATTGTCTCAACGTTACGGGCACGCGCTGGGTATCATGAAGGAAGCCCGTGTCCCCGCTCCCGGTGTTGCATGTGATGCCGTCGTCAGTCGAGAGCGCCTTCCAACTGCTGTTCAAGTATCGCCCCGCGGTCTTCGCTGAAGGAGACCTTGCGTTTGGCGTCGCCGGACCGCTCGCTGTCGGGCTGATCGCCGCGGCCCTGATCGCGGCCACCGTGCTCATCACGTATCGGACGGTGGGCGCGCACAGCACGAAGCGCGACCGCATGGTGCTCGCCGGCATCCGGGCCTGCGTGCTGCTCGTCGTGCTCGCCTGCCTCTTCCGGCCCATGCTCTTGATCAGCGCTCCGGTGCCGCAGCGGAACTTCGTCGGAGTGCTGATCGACGACTCGCGCAGCATGCAGATCGCCGACGACGAGATCACCCGCGCCGACATCGTCCGGTTGGCGCTCGGCACGGGCGACAGCTCGCTGATCACCGCGCTGCGCGACAAGTTCCAGGTGCGGCTGTTCCGCTTCGGCGCCGCGCTGCAGCGCATCGAGGACCCCACGACCCTCGGCTTCGAGGCGGTCGAGACGCGCGTCGGCGACGCGGTCATGGCCGCGCGCCAGGAGCTCGACGCCGTGCCGCTGTCCGGGCTGGTCGTGCTCACTGACGGCGCCGACAACGCCAGCCAGGCAGTCGCCGACGAGCTCCAGACGCTGCGCGCCCGGAATGTGCCGGTGTTCACCGTAGGCCTCGGCGAGGAGCGCTTTGCGCGCGACGCCGAAATCGAGCGCGTCGAGCTGCCCCGTCAGATTCTCGAGGGAACGTCGTTCGTCGCCAACGTCGTCATCCGGCAGCGCGGCTTCGAGGGCGATCGCGTCCCGCTGGTCGTCGAGGACGAGGGCCGCGTCATCGCCCGTGAGGAGATCGAGCTGCCCCCCGACGGCGCGGCGGCGCCCGTGCGCATTCCCGTCACCCTTCGCGACGCGGGAGCGCGCATGCTGCGCTTCCATATTCCCGTCCAGAACGGGGAACAGGTGTCGCAGAACAACGAGCGGCGGGCGCTGGTCGACGTGCGGCACCAGCGCGAAAAAATTCTGTACGTGGAAGGAGAACCGCGGCACGAAGTGCGTTTCGTTCGCGAAGCGGTGGAGGCGGACTCCAATCTGCAGCTCGTCGTGCTCCAGCGCACCGCCGAGAACAAGTACCTGAGGCTGAACGTCGACGGTCCGCAGGAACTGGCCGGCGGCTTTCCGACGACTCGCGCCGAGCTCTTTCGGTATCGCGCGATCGTGCTGGGCAGCATCGAGGCGAGCGCCTTCTCTCCCGATCAGCTCCGCATGCTCGCCGATTTCGTCAGCATGCGCGGTGGCGGAATTCTCTTCCTCGGCGGTCGGCGCGCGTTCGCCGAAGGTGGGTACGCGGGAACACCGCTGGCGGACATCCTGCCCGTGTTCCTCGAGGGCGAAGCCGTCGCGGATTCGCTCACACCCTTCACCGAGCTGCGGGTGCATGTCACCCCGGCGGGTGCCAGCCACCCGGTGACATCGCATGCGGTCGTTGCGGCTCCCCGCGGCCGCCGCGCGACGGCGGAGGATTCGTCGGCCATCGTGCGGATTCCGGTGACGAGCGTGAACCGGGTGACGCGCCTCAAGCCCGGCGCGGTTTCTCTTCTCGAAGGGACTTCGGGACGGTATCGCCAGCCGGTGCTGGCGTACCAACGCTTCGGGCGCGGACTGTCCGTCGCGCTCCCCGTTCAGGACTCCTGGCTGTGGTACATGCACGCGGATGTCGCGGTCGACGACGTCGCGCACCGCACGTTGTGGCGCAACCTCCTGCGATGGATCACCAGCGACACGCCGGATCAGCTGCGCGTGTCGACGTCGATCGACCGGGTGCGCCCCGGCGGCAACATCGTCCTGCGCGCCGAAATGGCCGACAGCGCGTTCGTGCGACGCAACGACGCCAGGCTGGTCGCCCGGGTGTTCACGCCGTCGGGTGTCGTACGTGAAGTGCCGATGGAGTGGGTGGTGGATCGCGACGGTGAGTATCAGGCAAATTTTGCGTCGGACGAGCTGGGTGTGCACACGGTGCGCGTGACCGCGACCGCTGGGCGCCCCGGTGTTCCCGCGGTGCAGGACTCGACGTTCTTCGCCGTGGCCGATCTCGCGGCCGAGTTCTACGGCGCCGAGATGCGCCGGCCGCTGCTGCAGCGAATCGCCGACGAGACTGGAGGGAAGTTCTACACCCCCGAGAACATGTCGCGGCTCCCCGACGACATTGCCCTCAACCGTCGCGGCGTCACCGTGATGAATCAGATGGACTTGTGGGACATGCCCGTGATTCTCGTGCTGCTGATCGGACTCCTCGGCGCCGAATGGGCGTACCGGCGCCACCGGGGGTTGGCGTGATGATGCGCGGATCCTTGTTCCTGATCGCGGCCACCGTCAGCGGCCTCCAGGCACAGACCCAGCTGCTCATCGTGAGCGGCCTCGGCGGCGACCCGAAGTACACGCAGGAATTCGGTCAGCTGTCCGGCGCTCTCGCGAAAGCTGCATCCGAACGCGCCGGGCTTCCGGATTCGGCGATCACGTGGCTCGGTGAGAAGGGTTCGCCAACGTCGCCCTGGTATCGCGGCCTTTCTTCACGCGCGAATCTGGAGCAGGTGTTTCAGCGCCTTGCATCGGGCGGGGACGCGCCTGTCGTCGTGATCCTCATCGGACATGGAAGCGGCGAAGGTGCCGAGACCAGGGTCAGTCTGCCGGGGCCCGACATGACCGCCGCCGACTTTGCGGGAGCGCTCGCGAAGTTCGGCATGCGCCCTATCGCCTTTCTCAACCTCGCGAGCGCCAGCGGTGACATGCTGGAGCTGCTCGCGGCGCCGAGTCGGGTGGTGATGACCGCGACCAAGAGCGCGTTCGAGCGCAACGAATCGCGGTTCGCGCGCTACTTCGTGGACGCCCTCGCTCTCGATGGCGCCGACACCGACAAGGATGGTCGCGTCTCGCTGCTGGAGGCATTCAGGTTCGCCGAGGCGGAGACGGAGCGCTTCTATGAAAACGAGACCCGTCTGGCGACCGAGCACGCCCAGATGGCCGACGAAGGGATGCTCGCAGGCCGGTTCTTCCTCTCGTCCGGCGCCGCGGGCGCCGGCCCGGCCAGCGGACGTCTCGCGGAGCTGTATCGCGAACGCAATGCGTTGGACGAGCAGATCCAGGCGCTGAAGGCGAAGAAGGGGACGATGGCCACGGCGGCGTATGATTCCGAGCTGGAGAAGCTGCTGGTCGCGCTCGCGCAGAAGTCGCGCGAGATCCGCGATCTTGAGAAGGGCGGGGGCTCGTGAGACGCGCGCTGATCCTGGTTTTCGCCTGCGCCGCGGTTCTCCCCCTGCGCGCGCAGAGCACCGACAGCCTGACGGTGAAGCTCGAACATGCGATCACGCTCTTCGAGACCGGAAAACGCGATCAGGCGTCGCGCGCCTTCCAGGAGTTCATCGACGTCTATAACCAGCGGGGCGGGAACCTCTCCACGCGCGAGCTGCTCTCGGTTGCCATCGCGGTCACGTACCTCGGCGCCGACGACCCGCAGTATTACCGCGACGCGATGATGGCGTACGATCGGGCCATCAGCGCGGATCCCAATAATATGGAAGCGCGGGTGAAGCTCGCGGAGCTGTTCCTCGACAAGTACAACAGCGCGGAAGCCAAGCGCACGATCGCCGCGGCGCTCGCTCGGGACGCGGAGTACGTGCCGGCGCTGGTGGTCGAAGCGCGCCGGCGTGAGTTCGACAACGAACGCGGGGCAGATTCGGTTCTTTCCAGAGCGTTCGACCTGAATCCGAATTACGTACCCGGTCTGGTGCTCCGCGCGCGCTTTCTTGCTGACGTCGAGGATTTCGCCGGCGCGCGCCGCGAGATCGACCATGCGCTGAGAGTCGACACTGACGACGCCGATGCCTTGTCGCTCAGTCTCGCGCTGGCCGTCGCGACCGACGACTCGTCGACGCAGCAGACGGTGATGCGGCGCTACACCGCGCGCTATCCCGGACTCGCCGACGCATACGTCGCGACCGCGGAACAGCTCTCGCGGGTGCGTCAGTATGCGAAGGCGGCGGACTGGGCGCGCCGCGGCACGCAGGTGGATCCGAGCAGCTGGCAGGCGCACAGCGTCCTGGGGCTCAATCTGCTGCGGCTCGGCCGCATCGACGAGGGACGCCAGAGCCTGGAGGCCGCGTTCAAGGGCGATCCCTTCAATGTCTGGGTCAAGAACACGCTCGACCTGCTCGACACGTTCGATGAATACCATGTGATCGATCATGGGAAGTACAGGTTCATGGTCGATACCGCGGAATCGGGGATCATCTCGCTGTATCTCGGTGAGTTGGCGGACAGCGCGCACACGGTGTTCTCCGCGCGCTATGGGTTCGCGCCCGACGAGCCGATCCGCGTCGAGGTGTACCGCAGCCATGCCGACTTCTCGGTGCGCACCGTCGGACTCGCGGGTCTTGGCGCCCTGGGCGTCAGCTTCGGCAACACGATCGCTTTCGATTCGCCGGCCGCGAAGGACGCCGGGCCCTTCAACTGGGCGTCAACCGCGTGGCACGAGATCGCGCACACGTTCACCCTCGGGGCGTCGGACATGCGGGTTCCCCGCTGGTTCTCGGAGGGGTTGTCGGTCTTCGAGGAGCGTCGCGGCCGTCCCGGCTGGGGGCAGAACGTCAGCCCGGCGTTTCTGCAGGCGTTCGCAGATGGCCGACTGCGGCCGGCCAGCAGGCTGAACGACGGATTCGTCCGTCCCGCGTACCCGCAGCAGGTGATGCACTCCTACTATCAGGCCTCGCTGCTGTGCGACTTGATCGCGCGCGATTTCGGCGCGCGAGCCCTCATGGAGATGCTGCGAGGGTACAAGGCGGGCCAGAATACCGAGCAGGTCGTCCGCCGCGTGCTGCGCATGGATCTGGAGGCGCTCGACAAGCGCTTCGACGCGTATCTGCGTGTACGCTTCGGTCGCGCCATCGCGGCGGTGAAGGATCGCAGCTATCAGCGGGCAGTCACGGAGGGGAGGACCTTGCTGCAGCGCGGCAACGCGGCCGACGCCGTCGTCGCGCTGCGGCGCGCGCGAGAGATGTTTCCGGAATACGGGGGCGCCGACGGCGCCTACCCCCTTCTCGTGCGTGCGCTTCTGGCGCAAAACGATAGCGTTCGCGCGATCGAAGCGCTGTCGACCGCCGTGGGTCTCGGTGACGTGGCGTATGAGACGCATGTCACGCTCGCCGATCTCCTGCTGCGGCGCGGCGACACGGCGCGCGCGGCCGCTTCGCTCGAGAGCGCGATCTTCATGAACCCGTACGACATCGAGTTGCACGAACGGCTGGCCGGCCTGTATGCGCGCGCGGGGGACAAGGCCAAAGCGATCCGCGAGCGTCGCGCCGTCGTGGCGCTCAAGCCCGTGGACGTCGCCGAGGCCCAGTTCAACCTCGCTGTCGCGTACCGCGACGCCGGTGACGTCGCCAGCGCCCGCCGGACGGTGCTGCGCGCCCTCGAGGCCGCGCCGCACTTTCAGCGCGCGCAGGATCTGCTGCTCGATCTACGCGCGCCCGGAAGCGCGCGCCCATGAGACTCGCGATTCTCACGCTGGTCGCGCTCCTGGCGCTCGCCGAGGAGTCCGCGCTGGCGCAGCGCGAGTTCGGTGGGCGCGGACGGCGTTTCTTCGGTGGTGATCCGAACGAATTCTATGTCCCCCCCGACTGGGAGAAGAACGTCCCGTACGACGGACGCTTTACGTTCGCGCGCATCAAGTATCGCGGCTACGCGAAGTTCAGCGGCGAAGGTCCCGGCTGGTCGCACGACTATCCGCGCGCCGAGTCGCATTTCATGCGAATCATCAGCGAGATCACGAGCATCCGTCCTTTCATCGAGGCGCCGGGGACGCCGGGGGGAATCATCCTCGGCCTCGAGGATCCGGAGCTCTTCAAGTATCCCGTCGCCTACTTCTCCGAGCCGGGAGGCTGGTTCCCGCAGGAGGGGGAGGTCACCGCGCTGCGGAACTACATCCGCAAGGGTGGCTTCGTGATCTTCGACGACTTCGACGGCAACGAGAGGATGGGCGATTATCAACACTTCGCCGAGATCATGCGCCGCGTGCTGCCGGACGCCCGAATCATGGACGTCCCGGAAGACCACGCGATCTTCGACTCCTTCTTCAAGGTCGACCTGCGTCTGATCGATCGCGGCGGCGGTTACAACTACGGACGCGCGCGGTACCTCGGGATCTTCAAGGACAACGATCCGCGCAAGCGCATCATGGCGATCATCAACCTCAATCAGGACATCGGCGAGTACTGGCAATGGTCCGACCGCGGCTTCTCTCCCGTGCCGTCGAACGAAGCGTACAAGCTCGGCGTGAACTACGTCATCTATGCCCTCACTCATTAGGCCCCGCCCGAACGGCGCCCGCGGATGAAGGTCGGGGCCTTGATGCTTCTGGGGGTGGCTGCCGCCGTGACGGAAGCGGGGGAAGCATTTGCCCAGCGCCGCGGCGAGTTTGGGCGCGGCGGCTCGCGCGGCGACTCGGATGGCTTCTATATGCCGTACGCGTGGGCGGGCAACACCGCGTATGATGGGCGATTCACGTTCGCGCGCGTCAAGTACCGCGGGGCAGGGCACGGCGTGGGTTGGTCACACGACTTTCCGCGCGCCGAGTCGCACTTCATGCGGATCATCCGCGAGATCACGGC
>JBOHTL010000264.1:0-4682 GCA_050733735.1 Gemmatimonadaceae bacterium | reverse complement strand
AGCGGATACTGGATGGAGATCGGTTCGTCGCAGCAGCGGCAGCGCCCGCGCAGCACGAGCCAGCTCACGAGCGGCACGTTCTCGAACCACGCCAGCTGGTGCCCGCAGTACGGACATTTCGATCGGGGCCGCACGACAGACAGATCGCGGGGCCAGCGAGCGATGCACACGTTCAGGAAGGAGCCGACGATGGCGCCCACGATGAACGCGACGATGCCGAAAAAGGTGTCTGCGAGAATCACTGCCTGAGCGAGTAGAGAAGAATTCCGGTTGCGACCGCCACGTTGAGCGATTCGACGTCCGACGTGATGGGAATGGAGACGGTGCGTTGCGCGCGGGCGCGCGCCTCGCCGGACAACCCCGCGCCTTCGTTGCCTACCACGAGAGCGACACGACGCGGCACATCGATACGATCGACCGCTTCGCCTCCCACGTCGGCGGCGAATAGCGCGGCGTCCGCCTCGCGACGGAACGAGTCGAGCTCATCCCAGGTAGAACTGAAGGCGAGGTGCCGAAAGTGTGCTCCCATCCCACTACGGACGACTTTGGCGTTCCAGAGGTCAACAGTGCCGGGCAGCGCGACGGTGGCAGCGATGCCGAGCGCGGCCGCGCTGCGCAGGATCGTACCCACGTTGCCGGGGTCCTGAAGGGCGTCGAGCACGAGCACGAGTCCGTTCCAGGCGGAGTCCACCGACGAAAAGGAGCGTGCGGGCACTTCACCGATCGCGAGCACGCCCTGCGGCGATTCGGTCTCAGCCGCGGAACCGAACATGTTGGCCGGCACGTCCTCGACCGGGATGCCGCGCTCGCGCAGCCGCGCGGCGAGCACGGCGCCTCGGGGCGCCTCGAGGAGCTGCGGCGCCAGCAGCGCGCCACGGACCGTCAGAGACGAGCGCAGCAGTTCTTCGACCGCTCGTACGCCTTCGGCGACGAACAGTCGGTGCTTCTCGCGTGCTTTGCGGCGTTTCAGGTCGCGCGCGAGAGTCAGGAGTCTCAAGTTTATTGGCGGTAGGGGGAATGGCTCTTGCCTGAATCCGGTGTCGACTCAGCGGCTCTTAACGGATATCGACTATGCGAAAAATTGTCGTGGGATGGGCGCTCGCCTTCACTACCGCAGCGTGCGGCATCTCGACTCAACAGGAAATCCAGATGGGCGCGGAATACGCCGCGCAGATCAACGCGCAGCTGCCCATCGTCCAGGACGCGGAAATCAACCGGTACATTAACGTGCTGGGCGATTCCATCTCGCGTCTCGCGGATCCACGCGGCATCGACTACACATTTTACGTCGTCAACGCGGGCGAGGTGAACGCGTTCGCCGTTCCCGGCGGATTCATTTACGTCAACCGCGGCCTGATCGATCGCACGCAGAACCTGAGTCAGCTCTCTGGTGTGCTGGGTCACGAGATCGCGCACGTGGTGCGCCGGCACTCCGTCGAGCAGATGGAGAAGGCGCAGGGCGCCAACATTGGCCTCGTTCTGGGCTGCACATTGCTCAACGTGTGCGGCAGCCAGGCGGCGCAGGCAGCGATTCAGGTCGGTGGATCGGCATTGTTCGCGAAGTTCGGCCGCGACGACGAGCGCGAGGCCGACCGCGACGCGATCGCCAACGTGATCCGCGCCGGGATCAACCCGCAGGGCGTTCCCCAGATGTTCGAGATCCTCCTGGCGGAGCGCGCGCGCAATCCGAGCGCCGTGGAAGGGTGGTTCTCCACACACCCGGGTGAGGAAGAGCGCATCGGGGAAACACGCGCCATCATCGCGCAGTACGACGACGCGATCCTGCGCACCCTCACGACGAACACGAGCGCGTACAACTCGTTCAAGGCTCGCGTCCGCTCCCTGCCGGCGCCGAGCACGGCGTCGAACCGCTAGCGCGGCAGGCGCGCGACGATCTCGCGCACCACCCGCTGGAGGCGGCCGGCGACTCCCGCCGTCGTCTCGATCACCTCTGCGTGCGTGATGGGGGCGACGGCGAGACCGCATGCATAGTTGGTGACGCAGCTGACCCCCAGCACGCGGACGCCGCGCGCGCGGGCAATGATCACTTCGGGGACGGTGGACATGCCGACCACGTCCGCGCCGAGCCGGGCGAGCATCCGCACCTCGGCTCGCGTCTCGTAGCTCGGACCCGGCAGCGCGGCATACACCCCTTCCGCCAGAGTGACATCCTGGTCGCGCGCGACGGCTCGGGCAAGCGCGCGCAGCTCGGCGTCGTACGGCTCCGACATGTCCGGAAATCGGATGTCGCCTTCCTCCAGCACACCGATCAACGGATTGCGGTACATCAGGTTCAGGTGGTCGCTGATGAGCATGATCGTGCCCGGCCCCATTTCGGTGCGCGCGCTTCCCGCCGCGTTCGACACGATGAGGGTGCCGATGCCGAGCGCATGGAGGACGCGCACGGGAAACCCGGCGAGCCGGGCATCATGCCCCTCGTACATGTGGAACCGCCCCGAGAGCGCCGCCACGGGAACCGCGGCAAGCGTTCCGGCTACGAGCTCGCCGGCATGACCGAGAACGGTGGATGACGGAAATCCCCTGATCTCCCGATACGGGATTCGGACCGCGGATTCGATGGCGTCCGCTATTCCACCAAGGCCCGAGCCGAGGATGATGCCGACGCGCGGCGACACATGGATGCGTTCGCGAACTGCCGACGCGGCCTCGTGTGCTGCAGCGCTGCCGTATGCGGTCATGCCGGCGCGATGTCCAGGCTGATGAGCCGCTCTCGCGCCCGCTCCAGCAGCGTCTGCCGGTCGCGCAGCGGAAGAAAGGCGCTCTCGAATCCGTTGAGCGCGATGCGCGCCAGCTGCGGCAGCGTGAAGCCGAGCGAGGCCGCGGCGAGATGATACTCGTTCGTGAGCGTGGTGCCGCTCATCAGTCGGTTGTCGGTGTTCAGAACGACCTGGATGCCGGCGTCGAAGTACTGCCGAACGGGATGCGTCTCGTAGGAAGCGGCGGCGCGCGTCTGCACGTTGCTCGTGATGCAGATCTCGATCGGGATGCGCCGGTCGTTCACGAACTCCATGAGCGCGCGGTCCTCGAGCAGGCGCGTGCCGTGCCCCACGCGGTGCGCTCCGCACGTGTGGATGGCGTCGCGAATCGATGCCGCGCCGTCGCCTTCACCGGCGTGGCAGGTGCACGCGAGGTCGTGCGACCGGGCGTAGTCGAAGGCGCCGACATGGCGTGAGGCAGGATGGCCCTGCTCGCCCCCCGCGAGATCGAACCCAACGACGCCGCTGGCTTCGTGCGACACGGCGAGCCGCGCCAGCTCGAGGCTCACTCCGGGATCGAGGTGCCGCAGCGCGCAGATGATGACACGACTCATGATGCCATGCGCGCGTTCCGCCCGCGCCAGGCCGCGTGTCACGGCCGCGACGACGTCGTGCATCTCCAGTCCGGCGCGAATGTTCAGCACCGGCGAGAAGCGGACTTCGAGATACAGGACGCCTTCACCATGCGCGTCCTCGGCGAGCTCGTAGGCGATGCGCTCGAGGGCATCGGCATGCTGCATCACCGACAGCGTCACGTCGAAGCGCGCGAGGTAGTCCTCGAGGTCGCGCGCATCGCGCACAATCATGAAGTCGCGCAGCTGGTCCGCGGTCGGCGCGGGCATCTCGACGCCGTATTCGCGCGCCAGCTCCAGCATGGTCGCCGGACGGACGGATCCGTCCAGGTGGCAGTGCAGTTCCGCTTTGGGCAATCGACGCAGGATCGTTCGATCGATCGTCGATGCCGGATCACTCATCACGCGCGGCAGTGCGATTCGGCACGGTGCGATAGATGGAGCCGGCGTGCGCGCTCGAGTCGGACGCGATCGGCAGGCCGCGGCTGTCAGTGATCACGCGCGCGCCCGCGGTCACCGCATCGGCTTCTTCGCTCCGCCAGAGGCGGACGCAGTCGATCGCCGTGCTTCCCTGATCGACATCGACGGCCGCGGCGTTCACGAACACCCGCATCGACATCACGGGTTCGCGCGGGAGGTAGGCGTCGCGCGGGGACGGTCGTACGGCAAGCGCCGCATCGAGCGGTACGCCGCGCCCGCCATCGAATCGGGGACGATGCGCCAGTTGCGCTGGAAGTAGTCGCCGGGATGCAGCGTGCCGGCGCGCCGCACCTCGTCGATCAGCAGCTCGCGAACGAGCTGCCCCTGATCGTACACGACCGGCGCTCCCTGCAGCATCGTGTATCCTCCCCCGCCGGACTGCCGATAGTCGTTGACGGCCATCGTGAACGTGTCGGAGTCGCTCACCGGCCGACCGTTGCGCGTCAGTTGCGTGATGCGCGAACCGATCGGTCGCGTGAGATCGATGACGTAATTCACACCGGCAACGATGTCGAAGTTGAAGCCGGGAATCCGTGGATCGATGAGCGAGTCGGGACGCGGGTGTGCGCGAAAGTACCGGGCGCTGAACTCCAGATAGTCGCGCAGTTGCTGTCCCGTGATGCGCACCGCGCGCAGGCGGTTGTTCTCGTACGGATACAGCTCCGCGATGTGTGCCCGCGTGACGGCGCCCGGTCCGAACGCCGCGTTCAGATTGAAGGCGGAGGTCGACGCAAGGTCGGTGTTGGCGGCGCGGCGCTGCACGGCGAGGACGAAGTCCAGGATCGGCGTGTCCTTCACGCGCGCCGAGTCGCTGCTCCAGGCGACGGGTGTGGAGCCGATGGGCTGCGTCACG
>JBOHTL010000263.1:0-5008 GCA_050733735.1 Gemmatimonadaceae bacterium | reverse complement strand
ACCAGCCCGTCGTTCCACCACGAGGCGTACACCAGCCCGTCCTGCACGTCCACGTCGTGCAGCATCACCCCGGCCTTCGTCTGCTTCGGCCGCCAGCGCGCCGTCTCCTTCGGCTTCGCCGGATCGGTGATGTCCACGATGTGCAGCGCGCCCGTGCCGTCGTTGGTGAGGTACACGTGCGTGCCGAACTTCTCCTGCCGGTGCACGAATGCCGAGTGCACGCCGGAGGTGACATCCTCGGTGAACTCGGTGAGCGGCTTCGGGTGCAGGGGATCGCGCGTGTCCGCGATGAGGATCCCGTTCTTCCGGTCGGCCGCGCCCTCGCGCGTGATCACGAGGTAGTTCCCGTCCGGCGTGGTCATCAGGTCGTTGATGCTGCGAGCGTTGACCACGAGCGAGTCCACGATCACGGGATTCGCGGGACTGGAGACGTCGATCGCCCACAGGCGGTCGCCACCGAGCGTGCTGCCGAGATAGGCGACCCGTCCGTTCGGATGGATCCAGACTTCGGATGTCGGGAACTGCGTGCGCAACACCTTGCCCACGAGCCTCGTGCTCCGTCCCACGTCGCGCGCTTCCACGGTGACGTTGGCGTCCGCCGAGCGCGAGCCGAAGCTCGCCGTCACCTGGTACGCGCCGGGCCGGTAGGCCACGAACGCGCCGTCCTCTCCGATCATCCCAGCGCCCGGCGAGAGCAACCATGTGGGGGTTAGACCCTCGATCTCGCGCCCCTGCCGGTCGCGGACCGCCGCGCGGAAACGAATCACGTCGCCGGTGCGCGCCGTGCGCGTCTGCGGGAGCACCTGCACCGACGCTACGTCGGCGGACACGACTTCCACCGGAATATCCTGCGTCACGTCACCGACGCGCGCGGTGACGCGCGCCCGCCCCGGCGCGACCGCGGTGATCACTCCCGCGGGCGACACCTCGACGACTGCCGGTGCGGACGAGATCCACGTCACGCGATCGTCGCGCCTGTCGTTGGCGGCGGAGAATACGTCGGCTCGCGCTGCGACTCTTTGTCCCGCCAGGAGCTTCACAGCAGCCGGCTGCGCCACGATGCGCGCCGGCGGTCCGGGAACGATGCGCACCTCGACGCGCTTCGTCACCATCCGATGGTTGGGGAGCAGCGCCACCGCCGTTACCGGAAAAACCCCCACGGCGCCGGCGTGAACGAGACCGGCGGTGTCGACCGAGGCTTCGAAGCTGTAGCCGCTCGCCACGAAGGAATAGCGAACGTTGGGGACGGGCTGTCCCTGCGCGTCGACCAGCCGGGCGCGAAGCCGCAGCGAGTCACGCGCCGCGACGGTCGGCGAGGCGGGGGTGACGACGAGCTGCGGAGCCGAGTTGGGCTGCTGCTGCAGCGCGAGGACCGTGAGAAGTAGAAGCACGATTTACCGATTCGCTGTTTGACGGTTTGACGGTGTGACCGTCGATGGTCGCCTGGAGGAAGTTATCGGGAAAACAGCGCGTCCGCCCTGCCGACAACCGCTTCGGGGCTGCCGACTACCGCTATCGAGCTGTCGAAAGCTCGCATCGAACCTCCGAACGCCAGCACCGGATTGACGAACGATCGCCGCAGACTCGCCACTGACGACGTCGGCCGGTCGACCGGCAGCGCGCGACTCCCGAACGACAGCAACGGACTCCCGAACGTCCGGACCGGACTCTCGAACATCAGCGGCGGACTCGCGAACGTCTGCACCAGCCTCTTGAAGGTCAACAGCAGACTTGCGAACGACTGCACCGGACTCGCGAGTGACGACACCAGACCGCCGAACGCCAGCACCCGACTTTCGAACGAGTGCGTCAGACTGCCGAACGGCAACACCAGACTGACGAACGGCAACACCAGACTTCCGAACGACTACGGCGGGCTCGCGAACGTCCGCGGCGGACTTCCGCGCGTCACCACCAGACTTTCGAACGCCGACAGCGAACTCCCGAAGATCAGCAGCGGACTCTCGAACAGCAGCGGCAATCCACTGGTAATCGGTCCCTACCAATCTCGTGCAGCGGGATTCCATACGCGTACCGACGCATGATGGTTGCGCGACTGGAAGCGGTTGACCAGCAGCACCAGATGCAGCGTGTCGCCGTTGTCGGCGTTCTTCGTCGCCGTGGCGACAGCGATGTCATCCTGGTCCACCCGGCTCGCGATCTTCCACTCCTGCTCCTCGAGCTGGGGAACGAAGTGCCCAACCATCTCCGCGGCGGTCA
The DNA here is from genome assembly GCA_050733735.1 of Gemmatimonadaceae bacterium. Lineage (GTDB taxonomy): Bacteria > Gemmatimonadota > Gemmatimonadetes > Gemmatimonadales > Gemmatimonadaceae > DASPMP01. The sequence continues at coordinate 2,788 of JBOHTL010000263.1, read as the reverse complement.
GCCTCGAGTCGAGCTGAATCGACATCTCCCGCTGTCCCGTGCTGCCACTGGAGCCGTGGCCTCCCATCGGCCTCGCCCCCGGCGGCGGACGCAGCGTGGGCAGCTCGAGAAACTCGCTGGACATGATGCCGCGCACCCGCAGCCGCGTCTCTCTGCCGCACATCCCCGGCCCGTCGGCGTTCACCATCAGACGCACGAGCGATTTGTCCCCCGCCTGGGACGCCGACGCGATGAGCATCGCCGACTCCCGGCAGAACACGGTGGACATCATGCCCCCGTAGGCGGGGACCGAGCGCACTACGAATCCGCCGCGCTCGCCGGGGTCCATGGTCATCGGCGCCGGGCGCCAGCCGTGTCGCTCAGCGGCGCTCTCGACGAGGATCATCGCGCTGTCCGGCGTTTCCGGCACTTCGAGAACCGCCGTGTTGTTCTGCCCGGGCGAGCGACGCGTGCTGTACGCGATGCCGCCGAGAACGCGGGCGCCCGCTGGAACGAGCGGAGCCAGACTGGTGTCGGGGAGTTCGCCGACGACGATCGTCGGCGGCACGCCGAAATTGTGGTGGATCAGCGCGGTCGCGAGATCGCGGGGAATAGATGTCGTGTCGCGCGCGGGAAACTGCGCGGCGGCGACAACGGGAGTGACGAAAAGTCCGATAGCGACAGTCAACCGGCGCATGTGCGACTCCGGGGAGCGTTCAAGGAATTCTTTCGCCCGCCGCGGCGCGGTGCAAGCGGGGGCGCGGCAGCGAACATCGTGCCGCAAATGTGACACAAGCTCGCTTGCAACTCGCCGAAATAGTCCTACGTTCCAGCATGTGACGACGAGCTGCGCCTCCGGCGGTGCCACTCGTGGGGCATCACCCCGCACGCCGAAGCGCTACGCGATGAACAAGCAGGAGGGCATTCATAGCAGGCGGCAGGGCCCGATCGACCGCCGCGCGTCCGACGGTTCCGCGACGCGCGCCACGCTTGCGGATGCGCTCGACCGGTGCCGCGCGGAGCTCGAGTTGCGCGTCCCCGCTGTCATCACCGGCCAGTTCTCCATCGGTGCGCTCGCCTCGCTGCGCGATCCCGTCGCCGAGTTCGCGGCGCTGGCCTCGCGCGAAGAGCTGCCCCCCGAGCGCGCGCTCGTCATGTTCAAGAAGATGATCGGCCAGATCGCCGACATCGAACGCTGCCAGGTGGAGCAGCGCGAGCTCATGCACCGTCAGCTCGTCGAGATGGCGATCGAGTCTTACTTCGGCGACAGGGGAGCCGCCACCCCGCCGCCCGCGGCCGGCTGAATCAGTTCCGCTCCCGCGGCTCCCGCGGGTCCGGGAACATGTCGGTGCTCCGCCGCAGCGAGAACTTGATCTGCACCTCGGCCATGTCCGACACGAGACGGTCGAACTCCTCCGCCGACATCCCGTCGCACACGCAGCGGATGCGCGCGGCGATCTCGTTCTTCGCCCGCGTCACACGATCCTGACGCACATGCTCGGCTCTGCGGTTCAACACGTCCATTCATAAAGGCAGAGCACGTGCCGCGCGTCACGTTGCGTTACAGGCTGGCGCTGATCGCGCGGCGCGATCGCGCGGCGCAATTGGCGGCCGCGACCATGCCGGGCGCATGTCTTGCAACGCCCTGCGGCGAAACAACCCCTCCGGGCGGGCTCCCGCCCGACAACATGCTGCGTGAATTCACCGACGATGATGGAATTACGTGGCGCGTGTGGGACGTGAATCCGTCTCTGCACGAGCGCCTCAGTCCCCGTACCCAGCTGATCGCCCTCCGAGTTCCCGAGGGCTGGCTCTGCTTCGAGAGCCAGCGGGAACGGCGCCGCCTGCATCCCATCCCCCAGCAGTGGGAGCACACCGACGAGCATGACTTGCGTCGGCTGTGCGCCGAAGCGGAGCGGGTGAGAGGAAAAGCTTGAGAGGTTTGAGAGGTTTGAGGAGTTTGAAGGGATGAAAAGAAAACGGCGTCAGCTTTCGCCGACGCCGTCCCCTCAAACCTCTAAACTCTCAAACCACTCAAACCACTTTTCTACGGCTGCATGCAGGGCACATCCAGGTCACGCGCATCGCACTCGCCCGCGGGCACCAGCATCTGCGGGTGCACCACGTCGCCCGCGCGATCGATCGGGAGCGTGCCGATGCGGTTGTAGCGCCGGGCGTCGATCCAGCGCGCGCCCTGCTCCCACAACAGCGAGTACGTCCTGTTGTAGAGCAGCTCGTCGATGAACGCCGCGTCGCTGCTCAGCGCCGTGAGACCGCTCGGCGCCAGGCCGCCAGACTGCGCGCGAATGAAGTCGATGTCCTGAACCGCGCCCAACCGGTTGCCCGTATTCCAGCGGATCTCGGCGCGGAGCAGGATCAGCTCCTCGTTCTTGAGCCACGGAATGTCGGCGCCGGTGTTCGCCTCGGCGGGGGTCGCCGGATCGTTGTACAGAATGAACTTGTCGCTCGACGAAAGATTGTTGAGCGTGCGCGTCCTTCCGGCGGCTGCCACCTTGTCGAGGAAACGCTGGTCCAGTGCTCCACCGGGCTGCAGCTGCGCGTTCGCCCGGATCGACGGATGCACCCAGAACTGGTCGCTGTCCAGCGGATCGGTCATCGGATTCGCGGCCTCATTGGCAGCGCCGGTATACCCGTAGTACACGCCCAGATCGAGCGATGCCGCGGGGTCGATGAACGACGCAGTTATCGCGGTGCTCGCCTCGGCCCAGCACGCCGCGCAGTTGTTGAAGGTGGCGCGCATCACCAGGATCTTGGCCGCCAGCCCGCGATTGAACTCCGCGAAGGTGGC
>JBOHTL010000262.1:0-3539 GCA_050733735.1 Gemmatimonadaceae bacterium | reverse complement strand
CTCATGGGCGAGGACCAGATCACGCACCTGGGGCTGGAGTATTATCAGTCGTGAACGCGGTGGTGGCCCCATGCGATCCGTCTTTCTTGCACTAGTCGTCGTTCTCGCTGCCTGCGGTCCACGAGCGCCGGGCGAGAACGCGCTTCGGCTCTGGAGTCAGAGCTACACGTTCAGCATCGTGCCCAGCACGTCTCCGCCGCACGCGCGCGAAGCGACCCTCTACAAGGTCGTCGTGCGCGATCGCGACACGCGCGAGCCGATCGAGACCGGAGAGGGCCAGATTTATGCGAACAATGCCCAACGGGCGGGCACCTGGGACGGCTTCGCGAAGGGCGCCGAACTGGGCACCTATTACGGCAAGCTGAACTTCGTGACCGCCGGTCAATGGGCGGTCGCGATCCGATTCCGGCGAGATTCGCTCCACCGGCTGGAAACCGTGGAATGGATGCAGGACGTCCTCAACGAACGAGATGCCGTCGTACCCTGATGCGTCACTTCTATCGATCGCACCTTCCGCCGCATGACGTCCTGAGCCGCGCGGACGCCTTTTTTCCCGGGATCGGGCTCACACCGCTGGCGACCGCCGCGCGGTCGCGCACGTTCTCCGGGCCACTCGGCGTCATGAAGCTCAGCGCGAAGGCGGAAGGCGGACACTACACCTTCGTCGAAGCGCAGACCGATCAGATCGGTGAGAGCCGGCTCGATCGCAACGTGAAGCGCTTCTTCAACACGCTGCACCGCATCGAGGAGCCGCGTCACCTCATCGAAGCCTCGTACTGATGAAGCGGGCCGCAGGGAACACGACGGCAGCGACGCGGCCGTCGCGGTCTGGGCAGGGATCCGGCGCGCGAGAGTCGAGGGCCGCATGGGCGAAGCTGTCCCGCGAGCAACTGCTCGAGCTCTACTACTGGATGCGACTCACGCGCGCGCTCGAGGAGCGGCTCGTGGCGCTGTACCGGCAGACGAAAGTCGTCGGCGGCCTGTTCCGATCGCTGGGCCAGGAGGCGGATGCCGTCGGCAGCTGCTTCGCGCTCGAGAAGCGGGACATCATGTCGCCGCTGATTCGGAACCTCGGATCCATGCTGGTGAAAGGCGCGACGCCGGTGGAAGTGCTGAAGCAGTACATGGCCAGGGCGGACTCGCCGACGCGCGGCCGCGAGCTGAACATCCACTTCGGCGACCTCGAGCGGGGATTCATCGGTCAGATCTCGCCGTTGGGTGACATGGTTCCGGTCATGGCGGGCGTCACGCTCACCTTCAAGACGCGAAAGCAGGCGCGCGTCGGTCTCGTCTACGTCGGCGACGGGGCGACGTCCACCGGCGCGTTTCACGAGGGAATCAACTTCGCGGCGGTGCAGCGCTGTCCGCTCGTGGTGGTCGTCGAGAACAACGGCTACGCCTACTCGACCCCCACGGCGAGGCAGACCGCCGCCAGGCAGTTCGTGGACAAGGCCATCGGCTATGGTGTTCCCGGCGACCAGGCGGACGGCAACGATGTCCTGGCGGTCTACGACGTGACCAAGCGCGCCGTCGATCGCGCGCGTGCCGGCGGCGGGGTCACGCTCATCGAGCTGATGACGTACCGTCGCAAGGGGCACGCGGAGCACGACAATCAGTCCTACGTGCCGACGGGCGAGATCGAACGGTGGGAGCGCGACAACGATCCGATCGATCGCTACATCAGGCGGCTCACCGAGGAGTTCCGATTCGACGGCGCGGATCTCACGGCCATCGACGACCGTGTGCGGCTGGAAGTCGACAAGGCCACCGACGCCGCCGAGGCGTCTGCGTTCCCCGAGCCGCTGGACGCGCTCGAGGGGGTGTACGCCGATCCGCCGCGGGAAAAACCGCTCTGGTTCAGGCAGGACGGCGCGGTCGTGAGAACGCACGAGCGCCCAGAAGGATGGGGAACGTTCGACGCCAACAGGAAAGCGGATGCCTGAGATCACCTACCTGGAGGCCATCCGCGAAGCACACGTCGAGGAGATGGATCGCGATCCGAACGTCTTCGTCATGGGCGAGGACGTTGGCGCGTATGGCGGCGCGTTCAAGGTCACCGAAGGGCTGTTCGCGCGCTTTGGCGAACAACGCGTGGTCGACACGCCGATCTCGGAGATCGCGCTGGTCGGCGCCGCGGCCGGCGCAGGACATATGGGCATGCGGCCCATCGTCGAGATGCAGTTCATCGACTTCATCGCCAACGCGTACGACATGCTCACGAACTACGTGGCCACGGCACGCTACCGCGCGTTCCTGCCGTGCCCCATGGTCGTGCGCGGGCCCAGCGGCGGCTACGTGCGTGGCGGCCCATTCCACTCGCAGAATCCGGAAGCAGGCTTCATTCACACGCCGGGACTGAAGGTGGTCTATCCCGCGACGGCGTCGGACGCGAAAGGGTTGTTCAAGGCCGCCGTGAGGGACGACGACTGCGTTCTCTTCTTCGAGCACAAATATCTCTATCGTCGAATCAAGGAAGAGATGCCGGCCGGCGATCACGTCGTCCCCATCGGCAAGGCGCGCACGGCGCGCGCAGGGAAGGACCTCTCGATCATCACGTACGCGGCCACGGTGTGGAAATCCCTCGAGGCCGCGGAGCAACTGGAACAGGAGGACGGTCTGTCGGTCGAAGTCATCGACCTCAGATCGCTGAGCCCTCTCGACGACGACGCGATCTTCACGTCCGTCCGGAAGACGAACCGGGTCCTCGTCGTCCACGAGGACACGCGAACGGGGGGCATTGCCGGAGAGATCACGGCGCGGATCAACGAAAGCTGCTTCGAGTGGCTCGACGCTCCGGTCCTGCGCGTCACCGCCCACGACATCCCGCTGCCGTACGCGCCGCAGCTGGAGGATTTCGTTCTCCCGCAGACGGCCGATATCGTGCATGCCGCCCGGAAAATCGCCGCATACTGAGGCCCCCCCCCCCTCGACGTCGCCCGACACCATGTGGCCGTATATTGGTGTCGGTTGCTTCACGCTCCCCATCGGGTTCTTCGGCGGCGGCATGATTGCGATGCTTGCCGGGAAGATCACGGATGCCGTGACAGGGTGTGTTCCGCCAGAGGGGCTTCCGGTGTGTTCGTGGTGGGTATACTGGTGGATCGGCGCCGGCATCGGCGCCACAGGGTTGCCGACATTCGCGGTGCTCCGGTTGCGTCGGGGGCGGAAACGTCCGGACGCGGGATCGAACGGTTAAGGAGGCAGGGTGGCGCGCGTTGATGTGGTGATGCCGCAGATGGGAGAGTCCATCGCCGAGGGCACGCTTTCGCGCTGGCTCAAGAAGGTCGGCGACTCGGTCAAGCGGGACGAGGCGATGTTCGAGATTTCTACCGACAAGGTCGACGCCGAGATCCCGGCGCCGTCCAGCGGGGTGCTCGCCGAGATTCTCGTCCAGGAAGGACAGACCGTTCCGGTCGCCACGGTCGTCGCGCGGCTGGAGACCGAGGTGGGAGCCGTGGCAGCGCCGAAAACGGCGGCAGCGCCGGCGGCAACAGCGGCACCAACAGCGGCGCCCGCGGCGGCGTCGACGGGGGGAGCGG
>JBOHTL010000261.1:0-4313 GCA_050733735.1 Gemmatimonadaceae bacterium | reverse complement strand
CGAGGGATCTCTGTGGTCTACTCGCGCCGCTCGATTCCCGACAGAAGCTGTCCCTCGAAGGAGCTGATGCGCGAGATCCTCGACGAGATCGATGGCGCGCTCGGGCAGGGACATCGCGTCTATGTGCATTGCTGGGGAGGGGTGGGACGAACCGGCACGGTCGTCGGCTGTCACCTCGTTCGCGGCGGCGCGAAAGGAAAGGAGGCGCTGGATCGCCTGGCCGGGCTGTACGGCACTGTTTCGCGACTCAAGCGCCATTTCAATCCACGCTCTCCTGAGACCGAGGAGCAGCGTGCGTTCATCGCGAGCTGGTCCGAAGACGGGTGAATCAACGTGAAGTCGCTGGCCTGTAGCCGACCGTCTGGTTGATCCAGCGCACGAGTGGGAGCAATCCGGCGAAGTCGCGAGCCAGGATGGACGGCAGCTTTGCGCTCGTCACCTGGGCATCCGTCAGCGTCCGGCCGCTCGTGAACGACTGATACCGGAGCCATTTCGCGGCAGGGTGGTCGTCGGCGTACCCGCGTGGCATCCGCTTGAGCATCGCCTCATCGTCCAGCCCGCCGTACCGCTGGACGCTCCGCGCGACACGCGCAAAGTCCGCCGGCTTCTCGGCGATCGTCATACGGATGCGGTTGAGCTGTGGACGTGGAGGCATCCAGAGGCCGCCGCCAACGAAGCACTGCCCGGGCTCGAGGTGAAAGTAGAAGCCCGCGCTGCCTTCGCGGGCCTCGCCGCCGACCTTGCCGCTCGAGCCGCGATGAAAGAACCAGCAGCCCGCGTTCGTCTTGTACGGTGACTTGTCCTTCGAGAAGCGGATGTCGCGGTTGATGCGGAACATCGAGCGCCGGATGTCGCCGCACATCTCGGGAGCCAGACGCGCGAGCCGCACGTCGATCTCCTCGATGAGGTCCTTCATCGGCGCGCGCACGTCGTTCTCGTAGACGTAGCGGTTAGCCTCGAACCAGGACTTGTTGTTGTTGCGCTTGAGATTCCGAAAGAAACGGAGCGCTGACTTGGTGAATGCCATTGTTCTAGCGTCGATAATCCAACGGCGGCGCGCGCTCGCCGATGAGCGGGCGATACACGAAGCTCGGCCCGCGCTTCTGCTCGAACTCCGCGCGCGCTTTCTGAATCGTCGCGGCATCGGTGAACAGGTCGTGCGCGGTGAGCGCCAGCGTCTTCGCCGCCACCAGCATTCCCTTGTGGCCGATGCTCATGCCGCCCGCGGCCACCGCCTGCCATGAATGCGCGGGTGTGCCGGGAACCCAGGTGGCGGCATTGAGACCGGCGTTCGGCACGACCCAGCTCACGTCGCCGACATCGGTCGAACCGCCGGCGTCGGATTCCTTCGTGAACGGCGCGATCGTTCCCGCCTGCGTGACCGGCGGCACGTCGTCACCCAGCGTCTTCTGGATCCGCTCGGCGAAGCCGCGCTCTTCGGCGCTGTACGGCACGCCACCGACCGCGCGGAGATTTGCGTCCACGACCCGCGCCAGCGTCTCGTTCGGGAGCAAGGCGTACACGCCGTTCACTACTTCCTGCTCCATCTTCGTCTCGGTGCCGAGCGCGGCGCCTTCGGCGGCTTTCACGACGCGCTCCCAAAGGTCATTCACGATCTTCGCGTCGCGGTGGCGCACGTAGTAGTACGCTTCGGCGAAATCGGGGACGACGTTCGGCGCCTTGCCGCCGTCCGTGATGACATAATGAATGCGTGTGCCGTCGGGGACGTGCTCCCGCAGCATGTCCACCATGTGATTCATCGCCTCAACGGCGTCGAGCGCCGAGCGGCCGCGCCAGGGTGCGCCGGCCGCGTGAGCGGAGACGCCGCGAAAGCGGAACTTGCCGCTCTTGTTGGCGAGCGATGAGCCGGGGCTGGCGTCGTTCACCGAACCCGGATGCCAGTCGAGAACGACGTCGGCATCCTTGAACAAACCGGCACGCACCATGTAGATCTTGCCGCCGCCTCCTTCCTCCGCCGGCGTGCCGTAGACGCGGATCGTTCCTGAGCGTCCGGTGCGCTGCAGCCATTCTTTCACGGCGATACCGGCGGCGACGGACGCGGTGCCGAACAGATGGTGCCCGCACGCATGACCGGCGATCTGGCCGGCGATCGGCGAGCGCTCCGGTGCGGCATTCTGGGCCAGCCCCGGCAGGGCGTCGAACTCGGCCAGGATCCCGATGACAGGTTTGCCGCTCCCGTACTCGGCGACGAAAGCGGTCGGCATCCCTGCGACGCCCGCTTGCACGCGAAATCCCGCCTTCGTCAGCTCGGATTGGAGCAGGGCAGAGCTCTGCCTCTCCTGATAACCGACTTCCGCGAATCCCCAGATCTGATTCGCGACGCTGCGGTAGGCGTCGAATTTTGTGTCGATGGATGCGGCGATCTGCTGTTTCGCGGACTGCGCCTGCGCGGTGAGCGCGGCTACGGCGAGGAGGAGGATGGGTCGCATGCGGCTAATCTGCTGGCCGTCCGGGCTCTTCGCGAGATCCACCGACGCGCCAATTCGCGAGACTGGCATCGTAGTGGGGCTGAGATTCGAAGGTGGTCCTCGGATGCGACTGTAACGGCGAGTGCGGCGGATAACGGCGTAACCCCATCTTGTTTGTGAACTGCGGTAACCCCACTGCAGTTCCGCCGTTTACAAACGAGACGGGGTTACGCAGTCATCCGCCTGAACCCGCAGTTCCCGCCGCATCCGAGATCCAATTGTTGATCCTTGTTCAGAGACGGGGCCGGTCAACGCACGGCAGTTGTGGGTTTGGGAGGAGACCAGCTAATTGGGTGCATGCGGAACACCATCCTCGCTCTCGGCGTACTCGCAGCAGCGGCCGATGCCCAGACGGCGCGGCCGAACATTCTCTTCATCATGACCGACGATCACGCGGCGCACGCCATCAGCGCCTACGGATCGCGCGTCAACGTCACGCCGCACATCGATCGCATCGCGCGCGAGGGGGCGCTGCTGCGCAACGCCTTTGCGACGAACGCGATCTGCACGCCGAGTCGCGCGGCAATTCTCACCGGGCAGTACTCGCACGCGAACGGCGTGACGATGTTCAACCGCTTCGACAGCTCGCGCGTCACCGTGGCGCAGCTGCTCCAGCGTCAGGGCTACCACACCGGGATGATCGGGAAGTGGCACCTGGGCAGTGATCCGGTGGGGTTCGACCACTGGGAGATTTACCCGGGGCAGGGCGCGTACATGGATCCGGTGCTGTATACCGCGCGAAGCGAGACGACGTACACCGGCTACTCCACCGACATCGTCACCGACCTCGGGATCGAGTTTCTGAGAGAGCGGCCGCGCGACCAGCCGTTCTTCCTGATGCTGCATCACAAGGCGCCGCACCGGCACTGGCAGCCCGACAGCGTGCATGCGGCGCAGTTCGCGCGTCGCTGGATTCCCGAACCTCCGACGCTCTGGGACGAGTACCAGACGCGCACCGACGCGCTGCGCGAGAACGAGCAGCTGATTGCGAAGCACCTGTCGCGACGCGATCTCAAGATGGAACCACCGGCGGGCATGTCACCCCAGGACGCCAACCGCTGGCTGGGCGCCTTCCCCGACACCGTAACGATCGAGCGCAACGGCGCCACCGTCACGCTCACCGGCAACGCGCTCACCCGCTGGAAGTACCAGCGCTTCATGCAGGACTATCTCGCGACGGTGCAGTCGGTGGATGACAACATCGGGCGCGTGCTCGCGTATCTCGACGACAGCGGGCTCGCGCGCAACACGATCGTCATCTATACCAGCGATCAGGGCTTCTTCCTCGGTGACCACGGCATGTACGACAAGCGCTTCATGTACGAGGAGTCGCTGCGCATGCCGTTCGTGGTGCGCTGGCCGGCCGCGATCAGCGCAGGGACGTCGATCGACCAGATCGTGCTGAACGTCGACTTCGCGCCGATGTTCCTGGAGGCCGCCGGCGCTCGCGTCCCAGCGGACATGCACGGCCGCAGCGTCCTTTCACTGCTGCGCGGCCGCGCGCCGTCGAACTGGCGTACCGCGATGTACTACCGGTACTACCACGATCCCGGGCACCACAACACACGGCAGCACTACGGCGTGCGCACGCTGACGCACAAGCTGATCTACTTCTGGACGAAGGATCAGTGGGAGCTGTTCGACCTGCGCACCGACCCGTTCGAGCTGCACAACCTGTACGGGCAGCCTGGGCAGGAGCAGGTCACGGCGGCGCTGAAAGCGGAGCTCGCGCGACTGAAGCGCGAGCTCGGGGACAACGATCAACTTGCGGACATCCAGTATCCTGGTTGCGTGGACGGTACGGTGGCCGAGCTCCGGAGTCGG
>JBOHTL010000260.1:0-3905 GCA_050733735.1 Gemmatimonadaceae bacterium | reverse complement strand
GCGCGCGTGTTCGTGATCGGCGCCGGGGTTGCGGGGCTGCAGGCCATCGCAACGGCACGCCGGCTCGGTGCGGTGGTCTCCGCCTTCGACATCCGCCCGGCGGCGCGCGAGCAGATCATGAGTCTTGGCGCGACCGCGATCGACTCCGAGGTCGTCAGCGCGGCGGCGGAAACCGCGGCCGGTTACGCGCGTGAACAGACCGACGATGAGCACACGCGCACCGTACGCACGATCGCGCAGCACATCACGGGCGTCGATCTCGTGATCACCACCGCGAACATTCCTGGACGCAAGGCGCCTGTCCTGGTCGAGGAAGAGTCGGTTCGCGGCATGCGGCCGGGCGCCGTCATCGTGGATCTCGCCGCGGAAAACGGCGGCAACTGCGCTCTCACTCGTGTCGACGAAAGCGTGCGCGCGCACGGCGTAACGATTCTCGGGCCGTCGAACCTCCCGGCCTCGGTTCCCTATCACGCCAGCCAGATGTTCGGGCGCAATGTGCTCACGCTGCTCCAGTACTTGATCAGCAAGGAAGGCGCGCTGGTGCTCGATCCCGCGGACGAGATCACCGGCGCCATGCTCGTCACCCACGAAGGACGCGTTCTCCGATGATCATTCTCGAGCTCTACATCTTCGTTCTCGCGGCGTTCACCGGCTTCATGGTGATCTCGCGCGTGCCGCCGCTGCTCCATACGCCGCTGATGGCGGCCACGAACGCGATTTCGGGTATCTCGCTCGTGGGATCGCTGATCATGGCCGGCGCGCAGCACAGCCGCCTCGCGACGATCCTCGGATTCATCGCGGTGATCTGCGCGACGACCAACATCGTCGGCGGCTTTCTGATCGTGGATCGCATGCTGAAGATGTTCCAGCGCACCGACAAGCGTTCGGCCGGCGTTCCCGATCGCCGCGACACAGAGGGAAGGCGGGAGACGGATCCGGAATGACTCTCTCCCCACTCCCCACTCCACACTCCCTCCTGCTCTCGTAGTTGATGCGCACGACCTTCATCCAGATCGCGTACATCGGCGCGTCGGTGCTGTTCATCCTCGGGCTGCGCAGTCTCACGCGCCCAGACAAGGCGCGGCGGGGCATGCAGCAGGCGGCGATCGGGATGCTGCTCGCCATCGCGGGCACGCTCGTGAACCACGAGATCCTCGATTACAAGTGGATCGCGATCGGCATGGGGATCGGGATCGTGCTGGGGTATCCGCTGGGCATGTGGGTTCCGATGACGGCGATGCCGCAGCGCATCGCGCTGGCGCTGTCGTTCAGCGCGCTCGCCGCCACGCTCGTGGGAATTGCCGAGTACCACACTGGGCTGCACGGCGCCGGCATTGGCCACGCGAAGGCGGCGGCGCTTGGGTTCGAGGTGATGCTCGGCGCGCTCACGGTGGGCGGCTCACTCGTGGCGGCAGGGAAGCTTCAGGAGTGGCTCCCCTCTCGTCCGATGACGTTCACCGGCCAGAACATGGTGAACGGCGCGCTGTTCGCCTTCATCCTCGGTCTTTTCGCGTTCGTCATCATGCAGCCGCTGTCGGCGAATGTCTTTTTCCTGATGGTGGCGCTCGCAGTTCTCTTCGGCGTGATGTTCGTGATGCCGATCGGCGGCGCCGACATGCCCGTGGTGGTGGCGCTGCTCAACTCGTACGCCGGACTCGCGGCCTGCGCCACCGGATTCGCGATCGGCAATCAGGTGCTCATCATCGCGGGCGCTCTGGACGGCGCGTCGGGGTTCATTCTCTCGATCCTGATGAGCAAGGCGATGAACCGGTCCTTCGCCAACGTGCTCTTCGGCGCGTTCGGCGCCGAGAGCGCCGCAGCCGGGACGAAGGCCGCGGGGATGCAGGTGCGCTCCATCAACGTGGAAGACGCCGCAATCCAGCTCGCTTACGCCCAGCAGGTCATCATCATCCCGGGTTACGGCATGGCGGTGGCGCAGGCGCAGCACCAGGTGCGCGAGCTGGCCGAGCTGATCGAGCGGCGCGGCGGCGAGGTGAAATACGCCATCCATCCCGTGGCCGGCCGCATGCCCGGCCACATGAACGTGCTGCTCGCGGAAGCCAACATCCCGTACGACAAGCTGTACGACATGGACGAGATCAACAACGAGTTCGAGCGCACCGATGTGGTGCTGGTCATCGGCGCCAACGACGTGGTGAACCCGGCCGCGCGCACGGACAAGAGCTCTCCGATCTACGGCATGCCCATTCTCGACGCGGACAAAGCGCGCAGCGTCATGGTGCTGAAGCGCAGCATGGCGGCCGGCTTCGCGGGGATCGAGAACGAGCTGTTCTACGATCCGAAGACGAGCATGCTCTTCGGCGACGCAAAGACGTCGTTGTCGGCGTTGGTGACCGAGGTCAAGAACGTCTGATCGCCTGGCGCTCTACTTTGACCGCAACATTCGGATAGCGACGTCAATGGCGCGCCGTACATTCACGCCATGATCTCAATGCTTCCCGATCGTTCTACCGCATGGCGCGCCATTCAGCGGCGCGATCGCGCGTTCGACGGCCGCTTCGTGTATGCGGTCAGCTCCACGCGCATCTTCTGCCGGCCTTCGTGCCCGTCGCGGCGCCCGACCGCGTCGAATGTCCAGCTCTTCGAGTCGGCCACCGACGCCGAGCGTGCAGGCTATCGCGCCTGCAAGCGCTGTCGGCCCACGGCCAGCGTCGACGCCACCGCGGCTGCTGTTGCCCGCGTGTGTGAGTACATCTCCAGTCACGTGAGCGAGCGAATCACGCTTCCCACGCTGGCGCGCGTCGCGGGGATGAGCCAGTTCCATCTCCAGCGACGATTCAAGCAGGAGATGGGCGTGACGCCGCGCGAGTTCCATCTCGCGCAGCGGCGTGCGCGGCTTGCCCGGCGGCTGCGCGCCGGAGACACGGTGAGCCGGGCCACGTATGACGCGGGATTCGGATCGAGCAGCCGCGTCTACGAGCAGGCGCTCGGAATGACCCCGGCGGCCGTGCGAAGGGGAGGACAGGGACAGCGCATCCAGTTTGGCGTCGTGACGTCGCCTTTCGGGAGGTTGCTCGTCGCATACACGGAACGAGGTGTATGCAGCGTCGCGATTGGCGACGACGATGCAACGCTGGAACGGAGCTTCCGCTCCGAGTTCCCGAAGGCAGAGATCCATCGCGCGGGCGACGGCATTCACGCCTGGATCAGCGCCATCGTCGCGAGCCTCGAAGGTGCGGCGCCGCCAGCCTCGGTTCCGATCGATGCGCGCGGCACCGCCTTTCAGATGCGCGTATGGAAAGCCCTGCAGGCGATTCCGCGTGGCACCACACTGTCCTACAGCGAGGTCGCGAAGCGCATCGGTCATCCGACGGCGGTGCGCGCCGTCGCCCGTGCATGTGCCACCAACCCCGTCGCGCTGGTCGTGCCCTGCCATCGCGTCGTCCGCGAGGATGGCGCCCTCGGCGGCTATCGCTGGGGGATCGAGCGTAAACAGGCCATTCTTGACCACGAGCGGGGGTTCAAACCAACGTAGTCTTGCGGCTGTCACATTGGCGTCCTCAATCGAGTGCCATGTCTGTGTCTCGCAAGCTTTTCCTCGCCCTCGCCGTCGTGCCGGGCGTGTTGTACGCCCAGGAACCCGCGGGTGATCTCTTCAGCTGGTCCGGACGCCTCTCGTCCGGAGCCACACTCGGCATCCGCAGCTTCAACGGACCGATCGACGTCCGCGAGAGCCCCAACGATCGCGTCGAGTTCCACGCCAGTCGCCCGACGCGTCGCGGAGGGGATCTCAGCTTCGAGGTCGACACTTCTGGCGGCGGCGTGCGGCTGTGTGCGGTGTATCGTGGCCGGAGCGCGTGCGAGAGCGGTCGTCGCGGCGGATGGGGAGGGGATTGGGACGAAGGACCCGGCTCGACGCGGCTCACGGTGATGCTGCCGAAGGG
>JBOHTL010000259.1:0-9841 GCA_050733735.1 Gemmatimonadaceae bacterium | reverse complement strand
GCCGCCGTCGGGACGGCGCCGACGAGATAGCCGATGTAGTCCTTTCCGCCGGCCGCGTCGAGCTCGCCCTTGCGCGCGAGCTCGTCGGAGAGGGTCAGTGGATCGACGACACTCCCGCGCTCGCTGATCGCGACCATCGCGCGGAAGATCCGGCGATGCCGTTCGGCGTAGAACATCGAATCGTCGACGAGCTCCACCGCCCGCACGACCGCGTCCTGGTCCATGAGCATGGCGGACAGGACGGCTTGTTCGGCGTCTTCGGAGTACGGCGGCTGCCGGTCCCGGAACGGATCACGGCTGAGTGACGGAGCTGGTGCTATCGAGAATTCGACGGACGAGCTGGACATCTTCCCACGTCGGGCGTTTCCACGACGGATTGCGAAGCAACGCCGCCGGGTGGTAGGTGACGATCAGCGGCACACCGTAGTATCGGTGCACCTGGCTTCGGAGCTTTCCGATCGCCAGCTTCGTCTGCAAGAGAGTTTGCGCGGCGAACGTGCCGAGAGCAAGGATTGCTTTTGGACGAATCAGTTCTATCTGTCGCACGAGATACGGACTGCACGCCGCAACTTCATCCGGCAGCGGATTCCGGTTACCGGGCGGCCGGTGTTTCAGCACGTTGCAGATGAACACGTCTTCGCGACGCAAATCCACGGCGGCGAGAATCTTTGTGAGCAATTGTCCCGCTGCGCCGACGAAGGGCCTTCCCTGTTCGTCTTCCGTCGCTCCCGGCGCTTCACCGACGATCACGAGGCTGGCGTTCGGATTCCCTTCACCGGGAACCGGATTGGTCGCGGTCGAGTAGAGCGGGCATCGCGTGCACGACGCGACGGCCGTGCCGACGGCGTCGAGCGTTTCGAGCGTTTCGAGCGTTGGCCCGAACGTGAACGACGGCATCTGATCGCCGCCGACGGAGATTCCCGCGACGGGACTTTCCGTGGGAGGTGATGCCGGCGCCGGTGGTGTCGCTGCCGATGCCTGAACCTCGCGCGCTTCGCGCTGGCGGGTTCCTGCGTCCGGCGAGGCGCCCGTCGTGCGCAGCACCTCGCGCCAGTCGGCGCCGGCGTGGTCCGGCCCGGCCGTGCTGCGCGGCGTCGATTTCGCTGCGCCCGCCTCCGGTCTTGCGCCGCGGTCGCCCCCCTCCCCGGGCGGCACGCCGACGATGCGGAGGACGTCGTCGACGGTGAGCTGATCGAGGAGCAGCTCCTGCTCGCCCGATTCCCGCCGCTGCTCCAGGTAGCGCCGCAGCTGTTCTTTAGCGTCCATGAGCGAGTCGCTCCACACGATCGAGGATGGCATCTGCCACGTCGGCCTTGGACTGTAACGGCAGCACCTCGTCGGTTCCATCGCGATGCAAAAACGTGACGCGATTCGTGTCGACGCCGAATCCCGCTCCGGTTTCGGTCGCGTCGTTGACCACGATGAGGTCCAGTTGCTTCTCACGCAGCTTGCTGCGGCCGTTGTCCACGGCGTCATTCGTCTCGAGCGCGAAGCCGACGACGATCGCCGTTTTTCGCCGCTTCGCGATCGTCGATCGGAGAATGTCCGTCGTCTCCTCGAACTCCACGACGGGCGGTTCCTTCCCCTTCTTGATCTTGCGATCGGCCACCTGGCTCGGCCGAAAATCCGCTGGCGCCGCGGCCATGATCAGCACGTCGGCGCTGGGCGCCAGTTCCGCGACGACATGCGACATCTCCTCCGTCGACTCGACCCGGCGCATCTCGGGTCCGGTGGGAGGCACGACGGAGATCGGTCCGGCGACGAGCGTCACGTCGGCGCCGCGCCGCCACGCGGCAGACGCGATCGCCACTCCCATCTTTCCGGAAGAGTGGTTCGAGACGAAGCGCACCGGATCGATCGCTTCGCGTGTGGGACCTGCGGTGACGACGATGCGTCTGCCGGCGAGCGGGCTCCCGGTGTTCTTCTCGAGCAGCCGGCCGATGTGCGCGAAAATCGTCTCGGGCTCCGGCATCCGCCCCGGACCTTCCCCTTCGCCGGCCGCGAGCGCGCCTGCATCGGGATCGAGAACGCGATAGCCCAGTTCACTCACGTGCCCGACGTTGCGCCGCGTCTGCGGATGCGCCCACATCTGGTCGTTCATCGCAGGCACCAGCAGCACCGGCGCCCTGGTCGCGAGCAGCACAGCGGTCAACAGATCATCTGCCTGACCGGTGGCAGCGCGCGCGAGGAAATCAGCCGTTGCCGGCGCGACGACGACCGCGTCTGCCGCCTTCGCAAGGACGATGTGCTGGAGCGCGCGGCCGGCATCGAACAGCCCCGTGTGCGCGGGACGGCCGGTAAGGGCCTCGAAGGTCAGCGTGCTGATGAACTCCGTCGCGGAGCGCGTGAGCACGGCGTCGACGTGAGCGCCGGCCTTGGTGAGCAGACGAGCGAGCCACGCCGACTTGTAGCTCGCAATCCCGCCGGTGACGCCGAGAAGGACTGTGCGGCCGTCGAAAGGGCGCACCGGCGGGAGGCGGGGGACTTACTCGGCGCCGCGACGGCGCGGAACCACGCGATAGTTCAGGTTGCCCTTGGACAGCTCCTCCAGGGCGCGCGTGGTGAGCTTCTTCTCGCCCATGGCGGAGCGATCGCGCGGAAACTCATTCAGCAGACGCGCGTATTTCGCCGCGATCAGGACGCCGAGGTACTTGTTGGCAGCGTGCTTCGCGACTTCACCCGGTGTAAAAACTCTCATTGGTTTCCTTCGTGCTTGCGTGATTCGATTTCGCGCTCCAATTGATCGATCAACAGCGCGACCTGCGTGCGTAATCCGACGACCCGTTCCCTGCTCGAGACCTCCGCGTCGATGATCGACCCGATCCGCTGGATCGCGACATCCAGCTCGTCGTTCACCACCACGTACTCGTACTCGTCGACCGACTGCAACTCCTGAAGCGCCGATTGCAACCGGTCCGCCAGCTGCTCCGCCGATTCCGTCTGCCGTTTGCGCAGACGTTCCAGAAGGACTTCTCCCGTGGGCGGCAGAATGAAGATCGTCACCGACTGCGGAAAGACTCGGGTGAACTGCACGGCCCCCTGGACGTCGATGTCCATGAGAACGTGCCTTCCCGTCTCGAGAACCCGCAGGACCTCGCTTCGCAGCGTGCCGTACAAGTTCCCGTGGACCTCGGCGGACTCGGCAAATTCGCCGCGCTCCCGTTTTCCGAGGAAATCAGTCCTGGATAGAAAATAATAGTCTCGCCCCTGAAGTTCCCCTCCCCTCGGCTGGCGGGTCGTGCAGGACACCGAATAGCCGGTATCCTGCCGTCGCGCCAGCAAGGCCTTGGCAATAGTGGTCTTGCCGCCGCCTGAGGGCGCCGAAAGGATGATCGGAAAGGCGGTCACTCCAGGTTCTCCACCTGTTCGCGGATGCGCTCGAGCTCTTCCTTGATCGACAGAACCTCGCGGGTCATGGCGGTGTCGTTGGATTTCGATCCGGTCGTGTTCGCTTCGCGCAGCAACTCCTGTAGAAGAAAGCCGAGTCGCTTGCCAACTCCTCCATTGGCCTTGCCGTTCCCGGCCAGAGCCTGCCGGAAGGCGGCGAGGTGCGATCGGAACCTGTCGAGCTCTTCCCCCACATCGAACCGATCGGCAAGAAGAGCGATTTCCATGACCAGACGCTGCTGATCGATCTGAACACCGGACGTCAGGTCCGCGACGTTCTTTCGCAGCCGCTCATGCTGTTCCACGATGCGCTGGGGAGCGCGCTCCGCGAGGCGCGTGACCGAGGCGTCAACCTGCGCGATGCGCTCGGTCAGAAAGCTCTGCAGACGCTGTCCTTCTGACTCCCGGCTCGCGTTGAGGGCGGCGGCGGCCCTGTCCACGATCGCTACCAAGTCGGGGGCGCCGCCCTCGTTCTCGTCGCGGTCACCCCGGATCACGTCGGGTAGCCGCAGCACTGTCGCGAGATCCAGGTTTCCTTCCAGGGCGTAGCGATCCTTCAATTCCATCAGGCGCTTCACGTATGCCGCGAATTTCGGCTCGTCGATGACCGCGCTCTCTTCGGTCATGCGCTCGATTCGCGCCATGACCGTCACATGCCCGCGGGCAATCGACTTCCGGAGCGCCTCACGCACTTCAGGCTCCCAGCGCGACAGCTGTCCCGGCAGCTTGATGGAGGGATTGAAGAACCGGTGATTGACCGACCGGAGCTCGACCGACACCTGCGTGGCACCAACCCGGCCTTCCGCGGTGCCGAACCCCGTCATGCTCTTGATCATATGAGGGGGGCTAAGCTACGGCGCGACAAGGAGAAATGTCAATTCGATCAGTTCCAGAATTCCCAACGCACGCCGTAGATATTGGACTGCCGCGTCGCGGGATATCCAGGGATCTGCCGGTATCTCTCGCCCAGGAGATTCCGGAAGTTCCAGAAGATTTCCGCCTGGAGGATCCGCACCTGAAGCAGCGTCGAGATGGTGCGGTATCCCGGCAGCCGAATCACGCCGTCGGAGTCCGGCCAGAGGGTGCTGGACCGGTATTCGTGGACCGCCGAGACGAGCAGATGGAAGTTGCCCGTGGGGAAACGCTCCAGCATTTGGGTGCTGACGTAGATCTCGCTGCGCGTCTGGTGCCTGGGCCGATAGAAGCCACCAGAGTCCGCCCACTGAACGCCCTGCAGATTCGCGTACACCGCTTTCCAGACGCGGCCGCGCACGGCGGCAAACACTCCTTCGCGCGCGCCATCGGTCCCCGTCACCGTCGAAGGACGATAGAGACGCGGCGCGTCGAGCACGACGGGATCCCGCCGCATGAGGCCCGCGCTGAACCAGACATCGCGAAGACGAACGCCGGCTTCGACGCGCGCGAAGCTGGGCGCATCCGGCGTCTCATCCGTCACCAGTGAATCCGGAAGCGGACGGGGGCGCTCCACTCCGAACGCGCCGGACGCGTAGATGAAGCTCAGTGGACGAACGACCCCCATGACCTCGAGTCGGCGCGTCGAATCCACTCCGCGCCCGTCCGCGAAGGCGGAGATCGTGAGTCGATTCGTCTCGAATCCGATGCGCGCGGAGGGGGTCGCGATGCGCCGCTGCAGGCCGGCCCGGAATCGCTGCGTGACGCTCGCGCGCAGGGGTCCCAACGCATACCCACCCGTGAGCATGTATTGCGACTCGAAGCGCGAGGTGTCGGCGCTGGCCGCGGGTGTTCCGATGATCTCTTCGCCGCCGAAGACGTAGCGCGACGCGTGAGCGATAGCCTGCACCCAGGGCCCGCGATCCGAGCGTCCCCACGCGGCGCGCAGGTATGCGTCGGTCCGGGTGCTCTCCGTGCCGGGAATCGAGTCGCTCCGCGGTTCCATGAGTGTCAGGCCGCGATTGCGATCGCCGCGCAGGAGGAATGCGTCGACGCTCCACCCCTCGCGCGCGATCCCGACCCGCGCGAGTATCCCGAGCTGATCGCTGCCTTCGATGTTTCTCCCCGGATCGGTTCCGTGCTGCTGTCCGGCGAGCTGCAGAATCTCACCATGCTCATACCGCCGACCGAAGAGTCCGCGATACAGGTTCGTGCCCAGATCGCCGGTATAGACATCGGTGCGCGTGAACGGCGTCGTGCGGTCGACGCGCCAGCTGCGCATGTGAATGCGGATCTCGCCGGCGCCGCGCTCGATGCGGATGTCGTCGAGCGCCCAGAGCGGGATCTGCGAGAGATCCCAGATACGGGACGTGCGTGGATCGAGCTCGATGAGCTCGAGACCGTCGAGGAAAACCCGCACGCGCGCCGGATCTCCGAGGAATGACGCGAACATCGGTTGCGCGATCCATCCCGACCGGATCGTCGTGACTCCGACCACCCGGTCGAGCAGGTCCGCCACGGTGAGCGCGCCCGTCGAAAACACGTCGCGCCGATCCCAGACGAAGCTTCCGCTCGGATCGGCGAGCACCGGTGCCTCCGCCGATGCGATCGGCGCCTTGACGGTATCGCGCGGCGGCGGCGTCGTCGTGTCGCGTCGCGCCAGACTGTCGCGCATGAGGAGTGAATCTGCTCCTGGCGGGACGGGAACGACCACCACTCCAGTCGTGTCGCGTTTGGCGACGGTGTCGCGTCGGACGGTGACCGTGTCGCCGCGCCCGCGCAGGGTATCGCGGCGCGTGCG
The DNA here is from genome assembly GCA_050733735.1 of Gemmatimonadaceae bacterium. Classification (GTDB taxonomy): domain Bacteria; phylum Gemmatimonadota; class Gemmatimonadetes; order Gemmatimonadales; family Gemmatimonadaceae; genus DASPMP01. The sequence continues at coordinate 3,741 of JBOHTL010000259.1, read as the reverse complement.
GGATGTGTCACGCACCTGCGCTTCGGCCTGACCGTGCAAAACGGCCCCGACCGCGAGGCCGAGGCCGAGGCGTCGCAGCCAGCGAACGAGCGCTGTCAGCGCGCGCGGCTCCGGACGAATTCCACGAAGGTGCCAACGGGCACGCCCGTCGGCCCCGCGGGGATGACCGTAAGGTCGCTCTCCGAGTACGCGGTTCCGGCGATGTCGAGATGCACCCATGGAAAACCGTCGACGAATTCCTTGAGGAAAAGCGCTGCGGTAATAGTACCCGCAGGACGGCCCCCGGAGTTCTTGATGTCCGCGATGTCGGACTTGATGAGCGGCAAGTAGTCGTCCCAGAGCGGAAGCGGCCATCCGGGCTCCGAGGCGCGCTTCCCCGCGTCGAGCACTTGCTGCACGAGCGCCTCGTCGGTTCCCATGACGCCGGTGGCGGTGTGCCCCAGGGCGATGACGCAGGCGCCGGTGAGCGTCGCCGCATCGAGCACCGCCGCCGGCGAGAAGCGCTTCGCGTACGCCAGGACGTCGGCCAGCACAAGTCGGCCTTCCGCATCGGTGTTGATGATCTCGATGTATTTGCCGTTGCTCGCGCGCACGACATCGCCGGGCTTCACCGCCGTGCCCGATGGCATGTTCGTCGTGCTTCCCACGAGACCGACGACGTTCACCGCCAGACCAAGGCGGCCGATCGCGTCCATGGCGCCCAGGACTCCCGCGGCGCCGCACATGTCGAATTTCATGTGCTCCATCCCCTGCGCGGGCTTGATCGAGATGCCACCGGAATCGAAGCAGAGCCCTTTTCCCACGAGCGCGACGGGAGCGGAGTCACCTCCCTTGCGATGCTCGAGAACGATCAGTCGCGGCTCCTGAGGCGTGCCCTGCGCGACACTGAGGAATGATCCCATCCCCTCCCGCTCCATCTCTGCCCGTCCAAGAATGGTGACCTTCATTCCGTGTCGCTGGGCGATATCACTGGCGGTGTCCGCGAGGTAGTCCGGCGTGCAGACGTTGCCGGGCAGCATTGCAAGGCGGCGCGCCAGCGCATGTCCTTCGGCGATGGCGATGCCCGCATCGATTCCTGCCGCCGCGGCGCCGCCGGCACCGACGATGACCGCCTCGGTCAGCGGAATGCGGCGATCTTCAGCAGGCGGCGGTGTCTGGAACTCCTTGAGCTCCCACGCACCGGCCGCGACGCCGCTGGCGATCGACTCGGCATCGTCGGCGGTGAGCGCTCCGGCGAAAATCGCCAGCCGCCCGAAGCCGCCCTGATGGGCGCGGCGCCCGGCGAGCGCGGCAGCGCGTTTGAGCGACGCTCGCCGGTCGTTCACCTTGCCCATGCCGACGAGGAGCACGCGCTCGATGCCGCCCTCTGTGCCCAGCAGATGGAGGGTCTCGTCCCGCGTCCCTCGGAAATCGCGAGCGCCGATGACCCGTTGGATGGCCGATGCGAGGCCCCCCCCCGCATCCAGACCACCGAGGTCCGGCACCGCTGATTGCTCCACCAGCACCGCGAGCGCGGGCGAACGCAACGCGCCCAGCTCCGCGGGTGGGGGCCCTGCAAGAATCTTCAGCATGTTCTGGGTCGGGTGTCTACGCCGACATTCCCTTGATGATCTGGTCGGCGAAAGCTGAGGTCGAGACCTCGGTGGCACCAGGCATCTGCCGCGCCAGATCGTACGTCACACGCTTCGACTTGATGGCGTTCTCGAGCCCGCGCACGATCAGGCGGCCCACGTCATCCCATCCCATGTATTCAAACATCATCACGCCCGACAGGATGACGCTTCCCGGATTGATCTTGTCGAGGTTGGCATATTTCGGCGCCGTTCCGTGCGTCGCCTCGAACACGGCGAGTCCGTCGCCGACGTTTCCGCCAGGAGCAATCCCCAGCCCGCCGACCTGCGCGGCCGCCGCATCGGAGATGTAGTCGCCGTTGAGGTTCGGCGTCGCGATCACCGAGTACTCGTCGGGGCGCAGCAGAAGCTGCTGGAACATCGCATCCGCGATGCGGTCCTTGACCACCACGGCATCGGCACGTGCCTTCGAGCCGGCCTGGTTGAGATCCGCTTCGGTGCAGGTGATCTCCGGAAACTTCTCCCTCGCGAGATCGTAGCCCCAGTCGCGAAAGCCGCCTTCGGTGAACTTCATGATGTTCCCTTTATGCACCAGCGTGACCGACGGCAGGTTGTTCTTGAGGGCGTAACGGATGGACATTTCCACGAGTCGCTTCGAGCCAAACTCGGACATCGGCTTCACGCCGAGCGCAGAGCCTTCCCGGATGTCCTTCTTGAGCTCGTTCTTGATGAAAACGCGCAACTTCTCGGCTTCAGCGGACCCCGCTGCCCACTCGATGCCGGCGTAGACGTCCTCCGTGTTCTCGCGGAAGATCACGACGTTGAGCTTCTCTGGCTCCTTCATCGGGTTGCCGACGCCTTCGAAATAGCGTACGGGTCGGATGCACGCGTACAGATCCAGCACCTGTCGCAGCGTGACGTTCAGGGATCGGATGCCGCCGCCCACCGGCGTGGTGAGCGGGCCCTTGATCGAGACGCGAAAGTCCTGCATCGCGTCGATGGTCTCCTGCGGCAGCCAGTCGCCGTGCGTCTTGAACGACTTCTCGCCCGCGAAGACTTCCATCCAATGCACGCGTCGTTCGCCCCTGTAGCACTTGTCGACGGCCGCGTCGAAGACGCGAACCGACGCGCGCCAGATATCCGGTCCCGTCCCGTCGCCCTCGATGTACGGAATGATCGGATTGCCCGGCACGCGCAGCGCACCGTTCTCGTAGGTGATCCGATCGCCGCCGGACGGAACTTTCGAAAGCCTGTAGGAAGGCATGTGGCTGAATGACGAAGGACGCAGGACGTACGCGTCCCCACGCGTCCCGCGTCCAGTGTTGATGAGGTGCCCGGGGCGAGACTCGAACTCGCACGACCTTGCGATCGCCAGATTTTGAGTCTGGTGCGTCTACCGATTCCGCCACCCGGGCGAGCCAACGAAATCTAGTTGTTCGTCACTCCCCAGCTACCGCCTCAACGCGACGGCGGCCGCCGTCGGCTCTGCGGTGCACCACCTCTCCCCCGATTCCGGCGCTGCTCCACCTGGCGACGCACCTGCTCCTGGAGCGCCATGTACCGCGCGCGTTGCAGGGGAGTCATGATCGCTGCGAGCTCGCGCTGCTCGGCCTCGAGCAGCTGCACGCGGCGCTTCTGAGCATCCACGAGATGCTGCAGCAACCGTGAGACCTCGGCGCTGTCCGCAAGAGCCGGATTGCGCAGCACCCGTTGCAGCGATGTGCGCGCGGAGCGCTCCTGCATCTGCAGCTGCCGGCGCTGCGCCGCGAACCGCTCGTTGATCGGGCCGAGCCGCGTCATCTGTTCGTCGCTGAGTCCGACGCGCTGCCGAACCACGCGCGCAAACTGCTGCCGGAAGCGCGCCTCGAGCTGCGCACGCTGGTCGGCCGCGCCTGGCTGACGCTGCTGCGCACCGATGAGAGCAGGGATCGCCACCAGGAGAAGTGTGGCCGCGCGCACCGTCATGGCCGTCATAGTCCCTCCGCGGGAAGCAGCGGCACCGTCATGCTCTCCGGCTCTTCACTCAGCACCGCGTCGAGATCCTCCATCGCTTCGACGAGCGAGACCAGGGCGCTGTCGCTGACGTCGGCGAATGTCTCGCCAACCGCCAGCTCCACCGGCGCGGGTGCCTGTTGCCCGTTGCTATCCACGAAGGTGATTCCGGCGGGCG
>JBOHTL010000258.1:0-3692 GCA_050733735.1 Gemmatimonadaceae bacterium | reverse complement strand
CGCGCGAAGTCGTCCGCGTCGCGAGCGACGCGCATTCCTTTGCCGCCGCCGCCCGCGGACGCCTTGATGATCACGGGGAAGCCGATGGACCTGGCGAATTCGAGCGCGGCATCCGCATCGTCGATGGGGCCGGGCGTGCCCGGAACGATGGGCACGTTCACCTCCATCATCGCCTTCCGCGCGGACGCCTTGTTCCCCATGACACGGATCTGTTCCGCGGTCGGTCCGATGAACGTGACATTCGACGCCGCGCAGGTCTCCGCGAACTCGGCGTTCTCCGCGAGGAATCCGTACCCGGGATGGATGGCGTCGGCGGCGGTGATCTCGGCGGCGGCGATCAGCCGCGGGATGCGGAGATACGAGTCGCGCGACGGCGGCGGCCCAATGCAGACGTCGTCGTCTGCGAATCGCACATGCAGGGACTCGCGGTCCGCCTCCGAATACACCGCGACCGTCTGCACTCCGAGCTCGCGGCAGGCGCGGATGACTCGCAGCGCGATCTCGCCGCGATTCGCGATCAGGACTTTCTTGAACATGAGGGGCGCTACGGGGAGAGCCGCCTCACTTCTTCTTCTCGAACGAGTTCCAGCTCTGGTCGCTCGTTCCCGCCACCCCCTGAACGCGAAGCGCGAACTCCGCCGGGCTGCTGGCGTAGAAGACGGCGCTCTCGTACGAGATGACACCCTGCGAGTACCACTGCATCAGCGACTGATCGAAGGTCTGCATTCCGTACTGAACGGTGCCTTCCTTGATGAGGTCCGGAATATTGAGCGCTTTCTCCATGTCGCGGATCTGGTCGCGAACGGCCGCCGTGTTGATGAGCACTTCGGACGCGGGCACGCGCCCCGGCTTGTCCGCGCGCGGCACCAGGCGCAGCGAGATGACCGCCTGGAGGGCGTTGGCGAGCGAGAAGCGGACTTCCGCCTGCTGGTGCGGCGGATAGAAGGACAGCACGCGCTGAATGGTCTGCGTGGCGTCCATGGTGTGCAGCGTGGAGAACACCAGGTGGCCGGTGTCCGCGGCCTTGAGCGCCACGTCCAGCGTCTCCAGGTCCCGGATCTCACCGATGAGGATGACGTCGGGGTCCTGACGCAGGACTCGCCGCAGCGCCTGCGCGAAGCTTGCGGTGTCGGTGCCGACCTCGCGCTGGTTGATGTGGCAGTTGATGTCGCGGTGCAGGAACTCGATCGGATCCTCGATCGTGATGATGTTCCCGTGCTCGTTCTCGTTGATGTGGTGGATCATCGCCGCCAGCGCCGTCGATTTTCCGGAGCCGGTGACGCCGGTCACGAGGATGAGGCCGCGCGGCTTCAGCGCGATTTCCTCGAGCACTTTCGGCAGCCTCAGCTCCTCGATCGTCTGCACCTGGTAGGGAATGGCGCGCATCGCGTAGCAGAGCGATCCGCGCTGCTGGTACAGGTTCACGCGGAACCGGCCGATCCCCGGCACGCCGATAGCGAAGTCGCACTCCTTCTCCTCGGTGAACTGCTTCACCTGCTTGGGATTCATCAGCTGCTCGCCGAGACTCTTGAGGTCTTCGGGCTTGAGCGCGGGGAAATCCAGCGGCTTCAGGTTGCCGTTCAGGCGCACCGTCGGAGGACGGCCGACCTTCAGATGAAGGTCGGAGGCGTTCATCTGCACCAGCTTCTGCAGCACCGCCTTGAAATCGAAGCTCCCGGATGTTCCGGGGGTATGCGCCGCTGTCTGCGTTGTCGTCGTATTAGGCATTGGGATCGATCCGGAAAAGCACCTGGCCGTACTCGACGGGCTGGGCGTCCTGCGCGAGGATTTCCTTCACGACGCCTGCGAACTCTGATTCGATCTCGTTCATGATCTTCATTGCTTCGATGATGCAGAGCGTCTGCCCCTTCTGAACGCGATCGCCAACGGAGACATAGGGCTTCGCCCCCGGCTCCGGCGCGCTGTAGAAGGTGCCGACCATCGGCGACTTCACTTCCAGTTGCGCGCTGGCGGGCGGCCCCCCGCCATCCGTCTTTACGGCAGACGATTCCGGAGCCGTGCTGGGCACGCCGGCGGCGGGTGTGATGCGCGTATCCATCGGTGCCGGAAGCACCGCGGGCATGGCGACCGGGGTGGCCATCTGCACGCCCCCGCGCTGGATCGGGCTCTTGGCGATGCGGATCTTGATTCCTTTCTCGGTCGAGATTTCGATGGAATCGACCGACGACTCGTCGATCATCTCGATCAACTTCTTCACATAGCGCAGGTCAATCATAGGCTCCGTAGCGTGGTCCCGCGGCGCTGCCCGCGTCAGCCGACCTCGATCAGCTCTCGCGGGAAGCGCGTGAGCACCTGGGCGCCTCCGCTGCCCAGATGCACATCGTCTTCGATCCGCACCCCACCCCACCCCGGCCGGTAAATGCCGGGCTCCACCGTCACGACTGCACCCTGCACCAACGGAGTGTCCGCCGTCTTGGCCAGGCGCGGCGCTTCGTGCACCTCCAGCCCGATCCCATGACCCAGGCTGTGTCCGAACATCTCGCCAAACCCGCGGTTTTCAATGTAGCCCCGGGCGACGCTGTCGGCATCCCGGCCGGTCATTCCCGGACGCAGTGCCTGCGTTGCCCGCTCGTTGGCGAGCCGCACGATCTCGTAGACGTCGCGCTGTTCAGCGGTCGACGCGCCGACGACCAGGGTGCGCGTGATGTCGGAACAATAGCCGTCGACGACGGCGCCGAAGTCGAGCAGCAGGAGATCTCCGGGGCAGACGCTCCGCGCGCTGGGACGAGCATGCGGCAACGCAGCGTTCGGTCCCGATGCCACGATCGACGGGAACGGGAATCCGTCGCTGCCGCAGTCCCGCAGCGTCGCCTCGAGCAATCCCGCGACCTGACGCTCCGTCATCCCCGCGCGCACCGATTCCACCACCCGCTCGAGCGCGCATTCGGCGACGGCGATCGCCCTGCGAATACATTCGACCTCGCCGGCGTCCTTGCGCTCGCGCAGGGACTCCACGAGATCCGTCGTGGGCCGCCACTGATACCGTCCCCCTGCCTCGAGAAGACGCTGGAAGTCACGGTGGACCAGATGCGCCGACTCGAAACCGGCCACCTCGACCTGGGGAACCTGGGAGAGATTCTGCCACAGCCCCGTCCAGAGACTCTGCGACTCGATGACGAGTCGCGCGAGCCCCCCGACCTCGTCCGCCGCCTGCGTCTGGTAGCGAAAATCGGTGATGAGCAGAACATCGCGCTGTGACACGAACAGCAGCGCGCTCGATCCGGAAAATCCCGTGAGATAGCGCACGTTCGCCGGACTCGTGACGAGGAGGCCATCAATGTGCGCCGAGGTCAGACCATCCGTGAGCGCCGCGAGCCGCGCGGGACGCGGATCAGCCATCGCGCGTGAGGTGCGCGGCCAGGCCGCGGAGCGCGAGCTCGTACCCCCGTACCCCGAGCCCGTACACCAGCCCGACGGCGGCACTCGACAGCATCGAATGGCGACGTTCGCGCTCACGAGCGTGGGTGTTCGTGATGTGCACTTCGACGAAGGGGATACCGACGCCAACGAGCGCGTCGCGCAGCGCGAGGCTGCTGTGCGAGTAGGCACCCGCGTTCACGACGACGCCGGCGACGCGTCCGCGCATCGCGTGCACCGTCTCGATGAGCTCTCCCTCGCCGTTGTGTTGCGTGAATTCGAGGTCGATGCGCAGCTCGCTGCTCAGTTCACGG
>JBOHTL010000257.1:0-3022 GCA_050733735.1 Gemmatimonadaceae bacterium | reverse complement strand
CCCCTGTGCATATCGCTCGGACCGTTCTGGCCGTTGGCGATCGTGGCCGGCATCGCGCTCTCCGTCATCGTGACCGGTGTGTCTGGCGCAACGCGAGGCGATCGATACCTGCATCAGTCGGCATCGGTGGGGCGTACATCGTCATCCAGGTCGCTCTCCTCGCTCTCTCACACAGCCAATCCCGCGAGATTTTCCTCATGCACCCGAGCGTGGCACGAGCGTCCGATCCCTCTACGGAAATTTGGCTTGCGTTTCGAGTGGCGCCGGGCAGCTTCATCGGCCTCCGCTCGTCTGAGCTCGCGGAACATCGGCTCCATGTGCGTCTTCACCGAGCAGGAGGTCGTGGAAGACGTAGTCCAGGTTGAACAGCGCCAGGGAAGACCAGAGTGTTGCCGACACCACGTACGCGCGCGCGCTGCGATGGCGCGGTTGCTATTCGCCGGCGAGGCGCGTGCCGACGTATCCCACCACCCACGCTCCCAGGGCAAGGGCCCACTGATACCCCGCGGAATGCGCTGCATCGAGCTGAGCGACCGCCGTGACGATTCCGAGCAATCCAAAGATGACCGTCAGCGCATACCCGGCACGCCTGAATCCGATGCGTGCCGCGATGTACGCACCGATACCCATGTAGAAGAGCGCATACGCGCCGTCCAGCAGCTCGAGCGCAGCTCCCTGTCCTCGCTGGCCGATATCAGGCCACACCAGGCGCAGGAGCGCAGTGGTCGCGATGGACAGGATTGCCGCGGCGGCAAAGCCGGCCGGTACGCCCAGGATTGTTCGCACGGCTGGTCTCATCTCTTGTCTCCGAATTGAGGGACACGAATGCTGCGTTTCTCAGTGTACCGGGAACTCGAGGTCGAGGCGCCTCGGCCCCCGGAGCACGAGCCCCTTGCGCCACTCGATGTCGGGCCGACCGACGCCGAGGCGAAGGCCGGGAAAGCGCCGCGCAAGAACATTGAGGGCGATTGCCGCTTCCATGCGTGCCAGCGGCGCACCAAGGCAGTAGTGAATGCCTTGCCCGAAGGCCACATGACGGTTGGGACTACGGCCCAGATCGAGCTCGTCGGGGTTCGGGAACTGTTCCTCATCCCGGTTGGCTGAACCGAGAACGGCATGGACCCTCGCACCGCGCGGAACGACCGTTTGACCCACGAGACAGTCCTCGCGCGCGTACCGTTCAGTCGCCAGCTGGAGCGGACTGTCATAGCGCAGCAACTCCTCGACGGCGCCTGTTAAGCCCTCGGCGTCGTCACGCAACTGCGGCAGCGCATCGCGCTCGAGCAGCGCGAACGTTCCGTTGCCGATCAGGTTCACGGTGGTTTCATGGCCGGCAACGAGGAGCAGGAACACCATCGCGACGATCTCATCGCCATCGAGCCGCTCCTCCTTCTCTTCCGCTTCGATCAGTGCGCTCAACAGATCATCACTCCGATCGCGGCGACGATCTGCAATGAGCGCGCGCAGGTACCGGATGATCGCGATGATGGCGGGAACCGCGCGCACCTGCGACAGTCGGGAGGCATCGGAGCCCACAATGGCAGCGGACCAGCGGTGGAACCGGTGACGGTTCGCAACGGGCACGCCGATCATTTCCGCGATGACCGTCGTGGGGATCGGCAGCGCGTAGTCGGCAATCAGATCCATGCGACCGGTTCGCGACACACGGTCCAGCGCCTGCTCGGCAACCTCCTCAATCCGGTTGCGCATCTGCTGGACGCGATGCGGGGTGAAGGCGCGGTGTACGAGCGCCCGAAGGCGCGTATGATCCGGCGGATCGACGTCCAGCATATTGCGCTGGAGCGGTCCGAGGATGGAGGGCATCCACCACGGCTTGCTGTCCCGCCGTCCCGCTCTGGTCGCGGGATCCTTGCCAAACGCATCATTCGTGAGGACATGGACGACGTCGAGATACCGCGTCACCAGCCACGCCCATTCACCGGTTGGCAGCCGGACACGCACGACGGGCGTCTCAGATCGCAGGCGGCGGTACACCGGGTATGGGTTCGCGAGGAAGTCCCGGGTGAACAGCGCGGTCCCGCGGGCGCCGTCAGTCAGCAGCCACCCGCCCTGCTCTCTCGTCAGCGCGATGCGCGATGTCGCCGAGCAGCCGGTCGATGGCAATCTGCAGCGTTGCTCGCGTCAGAGCGCCGCGGAATACATGGCGCACATGCCCCTCGCGATCGATCAACACCGTCGTTGGCACCGACACGACGCTGAACGCCAGTCGTCCGGCGCTGTCGTCGAAGACCACTGGAAAGGTCATGCCGATGGACCGACCGAAGGCCAGGGCGCGAGCCGGATCGCGGTCGAACGCCATACCGATCGTCACGAGTCCCCGGGTCGAGCGCGCGGCGTGGAGTGCCTGGATGTCCGGCATCTCGTGGCGGCACGTGCCACACCACGACGCCCAGTAGGTCAGCATCACGACCTGGACCTCCAAGTCGCGCAGCCGGAAGGTGTCCCCGGCCTGGGTCGCGAAGCGCAGGTCGGGCGCTGCCCACGCCGCCTTTAGATCACCGCCAAGCAACGCCTGCGCGTCGGGACGCAGCCATCGCGCCGCCACGACCAGCAGCACGATCAGGAGAAGCACATCGGGCCAGCGGCGGTATACTTTGCGCACCCGTGGCAACCTGATCGTCGCCGTGTGTTTGTCCATATGACCGTAGAGTATATTTGGTCACAGCCTGCCGCAAGGTGAATCGTGCCGAGAGCATTTAGCGCCGCTGAACGGGAGCACATTCGCGGGATTCTGATGACGACCGCGCGGGATCACTTCACGCGGCACGGGTTGCGCGGCACCAGCGTGGGGGACCTCGCGCGCGCCGCGGGTATCGCGAAAGGCTCGTTCTACCTGTTCTTCGAGTCCAAGGAGCTGCTCTTCTTCGCGGTGCTCCTTGAGGCAGAGTCCGAAGTGCGCGAGACCCTGGTCCGGCGCATTGACCGGTCGTTCGCGTCCGCCACACAGTTCATCGAGCACGTCCTCCAGGTCCAGATGGACTTGCTGCAGAGCCACCCCCTG
>JBOHTL010000256.1:0-4367 GCA_050733735.1 Gemmatimonadaceae bacterium | reverse complement strand
CGACCATGATGATACGCTGGCCACCCTCGGCGTTCCAGAAGCAGCGCTGCGTCTCCTGCGCGCGCGCGATTCCTGGAATGAACAGGATGAGCGCAAGCGCCGCGCGTCTCACGGAGTGATCGTGTTGACCGGAACGTCTGCCGCGCCGCGGCACGCCCGCAGGCACCGAAAATCCTGAAGATTCGGATCCGATCTGAATCCAATGCCTCGCGACACGTCGCCCTTGCGCACGATGGTATACGCGCTGTCGCTCGAGATTTCGTCCGCACTTTCAGTGTAGCGCAGGTGATTCGAGGTGAGCCGATCGCCTTCCGTGGAGGTCACGACGACGTTGCCATACCCGTCGAGAACCTTCGTCCGCCGATCGTACGTGCCGTGATCGGCGCGAATCGTTCCGTTCGGCGCGCCCGTCTCGGTGCTGAAGTCGCCATCGACCTGCCGCAGCAGGAACTTGGAATTGTCGTTGAAGACGTAGATCGTGTCCGCGCGCATCTCACCGCGCTTGACGCCGCTTTGCGTGATGAAGAAGCGTCCGTCGAAGATGATCTGGTCGGCGCTGTCGGACAGTGCGACGTCCCCGACGGGCGGCTGCGAGGTCTCGCGGCACCCTTCCGCAACGATGGTCATGACCGCCACGGCCAGCACGATCCGCCTCACGCGAGCCGTGCCCTCATCAGGTCGTGCAGATGCACCACGCCGACCAGGCGCTCGCGCTCGTCCACGACGGGCATCGACATGATTCCATGCTGTTCCATCCGGAATACTACAGCGCTGGCCAGCTCATTGTGCCGCGCGACCTTGGGTTTGGCGTTCAACACCCGTTCGACGGGGACCGTGAGGATGTCTGCCTCGTGTTCCATCATCCTGGTGAGGTCGCCGGCGGTCATGACGCCGTGTACGCAACCGTCCGCATCCAGCATGATGGCGATGCCACGGCGCTCGGCGAGGAGCACGATCGCCTGACGCATCGTGTCACCCGGCCCCAGCACCGGAAGCCGATCGCGCTCCATGAGCTCCTCGACGCGGGTCAGCAGCTTGCGTCCGATCGACCCACCCGGGTGCAGCCGCGCGAAATCCTCACGGCGGAACCCCTTCTCTTCGAGCAGCGCCACAGCCAACGCGTCGCCCAACGCCAGCGCGACGGTCGTGCTCGTCGTCGGCGCGAGATCGTGCGGACACGCTTCTTCCCTGACCGACGCGTCGAGCGCGACGTCGGCGTGGCGCGCGAGTCCGGATGCGCGGTCTCCCGTGATCGCGATGATGCGGACTCCCAGTCGCTTGAGATGCTCGAGCAGCGCGAAAAGCTCGTCCGATTCTCCGCTCTTGGAGATCAGGATCGCGACGTCGTCGGGACCCACGATCCCGAGATCCCCATGAACACTGTCCGACGGATGCAGAAAGCTCGCGGGCGTTCCCGTGGACGTGAGCGTCGCGGCAATCTTCCGCGCGATCAGCCCGGATTTGCCGACCCCCGAAACGATCACGCGTCCGCCGTCCGAGGAGTCCCGCATCAACTCTACCGCGCGCGCGAAGTCGCCGTCGAGCTTCTCGAACGTCGCGGCGAGAGCGTCCCGCTCGAGCGCGAGCACGCGGCGGCCGCGCTCCACGATGCGCGAACCAGCGTCCTTCTTCATGATCGCGCTCCCCCGGCTGTTGCCGAGCGCTCGGCGACGTAGGCATCGCAGACCGCTTTCCATTCTCCGCGTGCCTTCAGGAGAAGCTCGGCGAACTCGCGAACGGCGCCGGCTCCGCCAGCGCGGGTGAGCCGCAACGACGCGACCGCCCGCACCTCCGGGACGGCGTTGGCAACGGCGACCGGAAGTCCCACGACCTTGAGGATCGGCATGTCCGGGAAATCATCGCCGACAAAGGCACATTCCGCGGCGGTAAGCCGATGCCGCTCGAGCATGCGCGTGAACGCAGGAAGCTTCTGGGCGCTGGCATCCTGAGCGACGTCTTCGATCTCGAGCTCGCGGGCCCGCAACCGTACGCTCTCCGAGACACGACCGGTCACGATGACGACACGCAGTCCGGCGCGCCGCAGGAAGTGCACGCCGAGTCCGTCCTGGATGTCGTAACGCTTGAACTCGAGCGGCGTGTCGGCGACGCCGCCGAGGTAGATGCCGCCGTCGGTCAGCACTCCGTCGACGTCGAGTCCCACCAGGCGAATGCGGCGCGCGACCTCAGGCGCGATTACGTGCGCGTCGCGTTCCACACCGAGAGGGCTCGATCCACGAGCGCGGGCAGGTCCTTCAGCGGCAGCATGTTCGGTCCGTCGCTGGGAGCGTTGTCGGGATTGGGATGCGTCTCGAGAAAGAGCCCGCTCGCGCCGGCGCCGAGAGCGGCGAACGTCAATGTCGGGATGAACTCGCGCGCGCCGCCGCTGGAGCCACCGACCCCCTTCCCCGGCTGCTGCACGCTATGCGTCGCGTCGAACACGACGGGCACGCCGCAGGCTTCGCGCATGCGCGTGAAGCCCCTCATGTCGACGACGAGATCGCCATATCCGAAGAACGTACCACGCTCCGTCACCGCGATCTCCGGTCGCCTGTCCCCTCCGGCACCACGCACCTTGTCGACCGCGCCGCGCATCCCTTCGGGGTGCATCCACTGCCCTTTCTTGACGTTGATCGCTCGGCCGGTGGCGCCGGCAGCCTCGAGCAGGTCGGTCTGGCGGCAGAGGAACGCGGGAATCTGCAGAACGTCGGCCACTTCGGCGACGACCGCGCACTGGTCGGGGAGATGCACGTCGGTGAGCACCGGAAGTCCCGTCGCGCGTTTCACCTTCTCCAGCTTGCGCAGTCCTTCATCGACTCCCGGGCCGCGATGGGCGCCGACGTTCGAGCGGTTGGCTTTGTCGAAGCTCGCCTTGAAAACGATTCCCCCCGGAAGACGCGGCGCGAGACGCGCGAGCTCCTCCGCGACACGCAGGTTCAGCGCGTCGTCCTCCAGCACACAGGGCCCGGCAATGAGAAACAGCGCATCGTCGCGAAAGATTGCCACGTCAGTCGCCTGCTCCCGCGAACGACGGTGAGCCCTCGCTGCGTCGCGCCTTGGCCTTCACAGCCGCCGCGATGAACCCGGCAAAAAGCGGATGCGCGCGCGTGGGACGGGACTTCAGTTCCGGATGAAACTGGCAGCCGATGTACCAGGGATGGTCGGGGTACTCGATGATCTCGATGAGTTGGCCATCAGGGCTGACGCCGGCAAACCGCAGTCCATGCTCCGCGAAGACGTCGCGGAAGCGGTTCGATACCTCGTACCGATGGCGATGACGTTCGCTGATCTCCGCCACGCCATACACCTCCGCCGTCTTCGAGCCGCGCTGCAAACGAGCGGGATAGGCGCCGAGCCGCATGGTGCCGCCCATGTCGGTCACATGCTGCTGCGATTCCATCAGCGAGATCACGGCGTTGTCGCATTCGGGAGCGAACTCCGACGAGTGGCTGTCCTCGAGTCCGCAGACGTTCCGCGCGAATTCGATGATCGCGGTCTGCATCCCGAGGCAGATGCCGAAGAACGGAAGTCCGGATACGCGCGCCTGTCGAATGGCCTCCACCATGCCATCCACTCCGCGCACACCGAAGCCGCCCGGCACCAGCAGACCATGGAAAGGGGCGAGGATCTTCGCCGCTCGCTCGGCAGAGGTGAAGTCGTCGCTCGAGAGCCAGCGAATGTCCACGCCCACGTCGTTGGCGATACCGCCGTGAATCAGCGCCTCCTGCACGCTCTTGTAGCTGTCGACGAACTCGGTGTACTTGCCGACGACCGCGATGCGCACGCGATCATGCGGCTCGAGCACCGCGTGCACGAGCTTGTGCCAGTGTCCCAGGTCGGGCTTGTTCGGTTCGAGTCCGAGCTTCTCGATCACCTTGTCGTCGAACCCCTGCTCGTGGAAACGCAGCGGGATCTCGTAGATGGTGCGGACGTCGGGACTCTCGATGACGCATCCGAACTCCACGTTGCAGAAGAGGGCGATCTTCCGCTTGATGTCGTCCGAGATGGGGCGCTCGGTGCGCACGATGAGGCAGTCGGGCTGGATACCGATCTCCATGAGATCGCGCACCGAGTGCTGCGTCGGTTTCGTCTTCAGCTCACCGGCGGCCGCGATGAACGGCACGAGCGTGAGATGCACGAAGATGGCGTGCTCCCGACCGACGTCGTGGCGGAACTGACGGATGGCCTCGAGGAACGGCAGCGACTCGATGTCGCCGACGGTACCGCCGACCTCGACGATCACGACGTCGTTCTCGGGGGCGATGCGTCGGACGGCGGCCTTGATCTCGTCGGTGATGTGCGGGATCACCTGTACCGTGGAGCCGAGGTACTCGCCGCGGCGCTCTTTCGTGATGACGTTCAGGTAGATC
>JBOHTL010000255.1:0-10728 GCA_050733735.1 Gemmatimonadaceae bacterium | reverse complement strand
GGCTGGTACACGGCCTACACGCCGTATCAGGCGGAGATCGCGCAGGGTCGGCTGGAAGCGCTGTTGACTTTCCAGACGATGATCATGGATCTCACGGCGATGGAGATCGCCAATGCGTCGCTGCTGGACGAGGGCACCGCGGCCGCGGAAGCGATGTCGATGGCGCACGCGAGCGTGAAGGGTGACCGGTCGAGGTTTCTGGTATCGAACGATTGCCATCCGCAGACGATCGACGTGGTCCGCACCCGGGCGGCAGCAAAGGGATGGGACGTGGTCGTCGGCGACTGGAGCTCGTTCACGTTCGACGACTCCGTGTTCGGTATCCTGGTGCAGTATCCCACCAGCGATGGCGCCGTCGTGGATTACCGCGGGCTGTGCGACCGCGCCCATTCCGCCGGAGCGCTGGCGATCGTGGCGGCGGACCTCCTCAGCCTGGCGCTGTTGACACCTCCCGGTGAATGGGGCGCCGACGTGGTCGTGGGCAACTCGCAGCGGTTCGGCGTTCCCATGGGGTTCGGCGGACCGCACGCGGCGTTTTTTGCGACCCGGGACGAATTCAAGAGGCAATTGCCGGGACGCATCATCGGCGTCTCTCGCGACGCGGACGGGCGGCCGGCGCTGCGCATGGCGCTGCAGACGCGCGAACAGCACATCCGGCGGGAGAAAGCCACGAGCAACGTATGTACCGCGCAGGTGCTGCTCGCCGTCATCGCGGGGATGTACGCCGTGTATCACGGCCCCGCCGGCGTCGCCGCGATCGCGCGGCGCGTGCATCGCTACGCGGAAGCGCTGGCGCGCGGCGTGGAGAAGCTCGGATTCACGGTCAGGCACGCCGTCTTCTTCGACACCGTGCGTGTCGAGGTCGGGACCGGGCTCTCCCCGTCGTTCGTCGGACGCGCGCGGGCGCACAGGATCAACGTCCGGCAGATCAGCGACGACGCCGTGTGCGTCGCGCTCGACGAGACGGTGACCGACGCCGACCTCGGCGACCTGCTCGCCGTCTTCGCCGGCGGAAAGCGCGACGCGCCGGCGCTCGAGACGCTGCTGAACGACGTCGACGATCGCTACGACGAGCGCTTCGCCCGCACGAGCGCGTTCCTGGCGCATCCCGTGTTCAATACACACCGGTCCGAGACCGAGATGCTGCGTTATATGCGGCGACTGGAGTCCCGCGACCTCTCGCTGACGCATTCGATGATCCCGCTCGGCTCGTGCACCATGAAGCTGAACGCGACCGCCGAGATGTTTCCGGTCACCTGGCCGGAGTTCGCGAAGCCGCATCCGTTCGCGCCGATCGATCAGCTCAAGGGCTACCAGGAATTGTTTTCGACGCTGGAGCAGGCGCTCGTCGAAATCACCGGGTTCGCGGGGGTATCCCTGCAACCCAATGCCGGTTCGCAGGGCGAATATGCCGGTCTTCTCGTGATCCGCGCGTATCACGCGTCGCGCAACGAGACGCACCGCGATGTCTGCCTCATCCCGCAGTCCGCGCACGGTACCAACCCGGCGAGCGCGGTGATGGCAGGGATGAAGGTCGTCGTGGTGAAAACGGACGCGAACGGCAACATCGACGTCGCCGACCTGCGCGCCAGGGCCGCGGAGCACTCGAAGAGCCTCGGCGCACTGATGGTGACATATCCGTCCACGCACGGCGTGTTCGAAGAAGCCATCGTCGACATCTGCAGGATCGTGCACGAGCACGGCGGCCAGGTGTATCTCGACGGCGCGAACATGAACGCCATGGTCGGGCTCGCGCGTCCGGGCGACATCGGCGGCGACGTCTGCCATCTGAACCTCCACAAGACGTTCTGCATCCCGCACGGCGGCGGCGGCCCGGGGATGGGTCCGATCGGCGTGGCCAAGCACCTGGTGCCATTCCTTCCGGGACACGCGGTCGTGCAGCTCTCCGGCGAGCGAACAGGCGCGGTCTCGGCGGCACCCTGGGGAAGTGCGAGCATCCTGCCCATCTCGATGATGTACATCGACATGATGGGTGGTGAAGGTCTCACCCACGCGACGAAGATGGCCATTCTCAGTGCCAACTACATCGCGAAGCGCCTCGAGCCGCACTATCCCGTGCTGTACAAGGGAGCCCACGGACTCGTGGCCCACGAGTGCATCGTCGATCCGCGCGCGCTCAGGACCTCGTCCGGCGTCGAGGTCGAGGACATCGCAAAGCGCCTCATGGACTACGGCTTTCACGCGCCGACGGTGAGCTTCCCGGTCGCTGGCACGCTGATGATCGAACCGACGGAAAGCGAACCGAAGGCGGAGCTCGATCGCTTTTGCGACGCGCTGATTCAGATCCGCGAGGAGATCGCGGAGATCGAGTCAGGAGCGCAGGACAGGAAGGACAACGTTCTCAAGAACGCACCGCATCCAGCGCGCCGCGTGGTCTCCGACAACTGGCCGCACCGGTATTCGCGCGAGCAGGCCGCGTTCCCCGCACCGTGGGTGCGAGACTACAAATTCTGGCCGTCAGTGGGTCGCGTGGAGAGCGCGTACGGGGACAGGAATCTGGTGTGTTCCTGCCTGCCGACGGATGCGTATGCGGAGGCGGTAGTGGGGGCGGCGGAGTAGCTGCTTAACGGCGGGAACGGGGACTGGGGAACGGGGAACAGGGAAAGTTCAACGGCGGGACTGGGGAACGGCCCACAGGGGAACGGTCTCTGGGGAACAAATAGGACCTCGATTGTTCCCAGGTCCCTGATCCCTCAGAACCACTCCCTGTTCCCGCCGTTGCACTTTCCCCCTTCCCTTCTCCCCGTTCCCTGTTCCCGCCCTTCTATTGTCCGATATGCGCCGAGTAGGCGTCCGAGTTCATCAGTCCGTTCTGCTCGGCGGGATCACTGAGCTTGACCTTGACCATCCAGCCGTCCCCGTAGGGAGAGCTGTTGACGAGCTGTGGCTCCTTCTCGAGGCGCGAGTTCACCTCGACGATCTCTCCTGAAACCGGAGAGAACAGCTCGGAGACCGCCTTCACCGCCTCGATCGTGCCGAAAACGTCATGCTTCGAGAACGAGGCGCCCACGGACGGCAGCTCCAGATACACGATGTCGCCCAGTTCCCCCTGCGCGTAGTCCGTGATGCCGACGATGACGACGCTCGTATCCTTCGTGGCTTTCACGTACTCGTGTTCTTCCGTGTAGAGCAGATCCTTCGGAATGTCGGCCATGGCGGATGACGGTTTGTCAGTTTGGCGGTCTCACCGTCGCTAAGCGTAACTTGCCCAACCGCGCCACCCAAGCCCGCCTACACGCCCGCGTGTTCGCGCGCCTCGGCGTCCTGGATCAGCGATGCCCACACGTCGTTCACGCGACGTTCGAGCTCTGTCAGCGTCGTGGCGTTGTCGATCACGAAATCAGCGCGGGCGCGCTTGAGCTCGGCCGGCATCTGCGACGCGATCATGTCCATCGCCTCCGTTTCACGAAGGCCACGATCGTTCACGAGACGTTCGAGACGGAGTGGACGCGGCGCGTCGACCAGGACGATGCGATCGAAGCGATCGACCATCTTCTTCTCGAACAGCAGCGGAATGTCGCAGGCGACGACACGATCTCCGCGGCCGGCGGCTTCGCTGATTCGCTGTTCGCGGAGCCGCTCGACCTCCGGGTGCACGATCTCGTTCAGCTCCTCGAGCTCCTTCGGGTTACCGAAGACGACCCGGCGCAACGCCCCGCGGTCCAGATGCCCGTCCGGCGCGAGAATCGACGTCCCCCACCGGGTGACGATGGCATCGAACGCCCTCGAGCCGCGCTCGACCGCGCGACGCGCGAGCACGTCTGCGTCGATGATGGTCGCCCCGTGCTCCGACAGGAATTGCGCGACAGTCGACTTGCCGCTGGCGATATTACCGGTGAGCCCGACGAGCAGCATGGTGACCCTGACTCCTTTCCGCCGCGTTGACGTGGTGGGCGGGCCGCCAAGGTAGGGCCGGAACTGCAAGAGCGTCAACGTTTATCGGCAAACAGGTGGTTATGAAACGTAAGGAACGTGACAACGGGGCATCCCGAGCTGCCACAAAGCGTGGCGCAACCCGCATACAGGGTGGCGATGACCTCGACGACGAGACCGGTGGACGGGACGACGGCGTTGCCGCCGCCGAGGATCGCGCAATGGCCAGTAACCCGGAGTTCGAGACGCTCGTGCGGCGTATGCTGGAACTGGTCGGTGAGGATCCGAAGCGCGAAGGGCTGCGCAATACGCCCACGCGCGTGTCCCGCAGCATGGCCTGGCTGACCAAGGGCTACAGGACGTCGGTGCTGGACGTGGTCGGGACCGGCATTTTCCGATCAGAGGGCCATAGTAACATGGTCATGGTGCGCGACATCGAGCTGTACTCGCTGTGCGAGCATCACATGCTTCCGTTCTTCGGAAAGGCGCATGTCGCCTACATCCCGGACGGCCACATCGTGGGCCTGTCCAAGATCCCTCGCATCGTCGAGGTCTTCGCGCGCCGGCTCCAGGTGCAGGAACGGCTGACCGAACAGATCGCGTCAGCGCTCGACGACGTCCTCAAGCCGACCGGCGTCGGTGTCGTGATCGAGGCGTATCATCTGTGCATGATGATGCGCGGTGTGGAAAAGCAGAACTCACGCACGATCACGAGCGCAGTCCGCGGCGCGTTCCGCGACGATCCCAAGACGCGCGAGGAGTTCCTGCACCTCGCGTACGCCAAGGGGTCGTTGGGTTAGAGAGACGTTCTCGGCCCGTCGCTTCGCGCCGGTGAGACGGCATGAGATCCTGCTCACCGCAGCGCCGCAGGCGCGGCGCCGAGAACACTCACCCGCGTCGCATCACGACTTGTCGACGCGGGGCTCACCCGAGCGAAGCGAGGGGCTCGCTCCTAGAACGGCTCGCGCGTCACGAGCAGCGGCAACGCGACCTGGTCCTCGTCGCGGCGGGGGACCTGATGGCACGAGCGACACCGCGCTTCGTACGCCTCCTGCCCCCCGACCATGATCGTGGGTGAATCGTAGCGCGCCGGACGACCGTTGATCAGCCGCTGATTTCGGCTCGCGGGACCGCCGCAGACGACGCAGATCGCGTGCAGCTTGTCCACCATCTCGGCGACCGCGAGCAGCTGGGGCATGGGGCCGAAGGGTTCACCGCGGAAATCCATGTCCGTGCCCGCGACGATCACGCGCAATCCGCGCTGCGCCAGCGCGGACGCGAGCTCCACGACCCCGTTGTCGAGGAACTGTGCCTCGTCGATGCCGACGACCTCCGCGTCCGGCTCGAGCCGGGCGCTGATCTGCTCCGCGGTATCGATCGGCACCGCCTCCAGCGTGCGGCCGTCATGGCTCGAGACGGTGTAGATGCCGGCGTACCTGGCGTCGAGGTGGGACTTGAAGACCTGCACCTTCTTGCGCGCGATCACCGCGCGGCGCACCCGCCGAATGAGCTCTTCGCTTTTCCCGCTGAACATCACACCGCTGATCACTTCGATCCATCCGCCGGTGGATGGAACGGGCATGTCGGAGATCATCTCGTACGCGAAGGTGGGCCGGAGGGTCGGGGTCTTGGGGGGCGGGCGCCGCGGTCGCGTCGCGGAGCGCCGCCGGCTCCCCCCCTGCCGCCACCCGCACTGCGCTCGCGCCGACCGCCACTATCAGAATCGCGACGTTCGCGTCCTTCGTCAATCTTGACGAGCGCGCGCCGGCCGCGAATCGAAACGCCGGTGACCTTCGACACCACGGTATTCGCGACGGCTGTCGCGACTTCCACCGTGGAATGCCGCTCGCGGATCTCGACGCGGCCGATCTCGGACTTGGAGACCCCGCCTTCATTCGTGATCGCGCCGACGAGATCTCCGGGACGCACGCCGTCCATTTCGCCGACATTGATGAATACGCGCGTCATCGCCGCCTCCGGCGGCATCGACTTCGTCGCGGCCCGCGGACGCGTGCGTTCGTCCTCGAGGATGCGCAGCACGGCGGCCGCAACCTCGACGCCGTCGTAATCATCGAGGAGGGGCTCCAGCGCCAGCAGCTCTCGAGAGAACCCCCCTGCCGCGAGCGCTTCGCGGATCTCGTCGCGCAGGGCATCCTCTCGCGTGCGCGCGCGCAGCGCGGCGTCTGGAAGGATGAAGGGAGCGACGGATCCCCCTGCCCAGCCGCGCAGCGTCGACAGTTGCCGGGGCGAGGCAAGCGCCACGACGCGCGCGGAGGGCGCAGCCGCGATCGTCGCCCGCAGCTGTTCAGCGGACGCTGGAAAATCATAGAGCACAACGAGCTGCGACGCGGCGTCGGGCACCGCGCCGAAGCGCACGTCGCTCGCGTCGCCGGCGTACCCGAGCGAATGGAGCTGCGCTTCCACATCGCGGGTGGATTCGCCGGTGGCGACGACGACGAACGCGGATTCCGGATCGATGGCGTCGAGGATTCTGCGCAGCGCCATCGGGCGCGCGACGTCACCGACCGCCAGATACGAGATCGAGACCGCCTGCGGCTCTCCACTTCCGGTCTGCATTCGGCGCGCGCGGCGCGCGTACCGCTCGACGATGGGCTCCACGCCAGCGTTCGGCCCCGATGCGATGACGATGCGTGCGGCTTCCTTCGGCACTTCCGTCATGACTGTTTCGAGGGCCTGCGTTCCCCGGCTGTCCAGATCGTCGATCCACGCGAGCACGGCGACTTTGACATCGTTCAGCTTGACGGCCGCGGATTGCAGCAGCTCTCGAAGCACCTCCGGAGTTGCGATCAGGATATGTGCGGGCGCGCGACGCAGCACACGCAGCGCGCGACGAGCGTCTGTCGCCGAAACGAGACGCAGCCCTCCCGATTCGACCACGCGGGGGCCGAGCCGGCGCCCGAGCCCGGCGGCGGCATCGACGTCGTTCACGATCACGACCATCTGCGTCGCTTCGGCGTCGCGATCCAGTCGCTCGGCGAGCGGATGAACCACACCCGCCGCGGCGTGCCAGTCTTCCGGAACGAAATGGACTTGATTCTGGCTCCGCGACACCCCGCTGGCCGCGCGATCCCCGCCGTTCTCTCGATCGTTTTCCACTGCTGCCTCGCGTGCTGATTGAGCGGTCGCCGATATGGCCGGCGAACAAGTATATCCTCTCCGGTTCACTGCACCGTCTGGTCCATCGTTGCGCCGGTCTGTATTGTTACGCCCGGTCCTCCCCTGACTGTGGAGCCCCCATGAAGATCCCCATTCACGTCGAACCGGCTGGCGACACGGCGCCGACCGTGGAATACCGTTGGGATCCCGATACGGAAATCCTGTCTGCGCAGGTGAGTCCGCGACTTCCGGGTGAGGGGATGTCCGGTTCCGTGGAGCTCGAAGGCAGCGACGGCTCCTGGCTGATTCTCGACGTCAGTGGTGGGCGCATCAATGGCGTCGAGGTTGCGGTGTGGCCCGAAGTGCAGATGCGCGGCGCTCTCAAGCCACCGGCCAATGTCGAGGAAGGACAAGTGCTCGTCCCGGCCCGGCGGTCACAGCAGGACCTCGCGTCACTGGAAGTCGAGACGGCGCTCCGCGCGGAAGCCGACTCCGACGAGACCGTTTTTCATTTCACTTTCGGGAAGATGCGCCAGACACGCGCCATCCGGCTCGCTCGCGATCTGCTGCTCGAAGTGGACAGCGGCAACAGCCTGGCCGGGCTCTGGCTGTTGAACGTCCCTCCCTTCCGGGCTCGCGTGTGATCACCACTCTCGTGCTCTGTCGCGTGGAGCCGAGTCTGATCCCCAAGGCGGCCAGAACGCTGGCGGGCATCGACGGCGTCGACGAGGTGTACTCGGTCTCCGGCGAGTGGGATCTCGTCGCCATCGTGCGCGTGCCGCAGTACGAGGACATCGCGCGCGTGGTCACCGAGCATTTCCCCAAGATTCCCGGGCTCCAACGCACGCAGACGCTCACCGCATTTCGCGCCTACTCGAAGAAGGATTTGCAGCAGGCCTGGGACATCGGCGTCGATTAGAATGACTGGGTGACGACGATGACGGCGTCGGTTGGCGACGCCAGCTTTCATGCGGTTCAGCGTCGGCTCGCGGCGCTGCTCCCGGAGGGAACGGCGCTCGCAGGCGGCGGAGCGCTGGAGTTGGGCGGCCAGTTTCCGCAGGACAGACCGCGCCTCGATCCGCCGGAGCTGATCGAAGAACGCTCGCTGACCGTGCACACCGTCCCCGGCGATCCCATCGCGCGATTCTCCGCATTCCTCGATGGAACGCAGACCAGTCGCGTCGTGCAGTATGTTGCCGGCGTTCCCGTCGTGCACGGCAGCGTCGCCGCGGTCGTGCGGGTTCGTCAGGAACGACGCATGCGCACCTGGCGCGAACCGCTCATGTCACGCGCGTTGTACGCCCCGCTCGGCATGCTCGACGATCGCACCCGCGCGGCATTGCTCGAGAGCGGCGCCGAGGTATTCGACACGGGGGCCAACCGCGACATCGAATCGATCCATCCCTTCGCGCTGCAGGAAGCCGCGCTGCAGTTCGTGCAGCGGCATCGGAGCGCGCTGGAGCGCGCCCTCGCCGAAGCGTGGGTCAGCGGCGGCGATGGGGAGCTGTACGTCGACGGCGGGATCAGCGAGAGCCCCGTGGTGGCGTCGTCCCCGCTCGTAGCCGGCGTCGTGAAAACGCACCAGCAGCTGTATGTGCATGGCGACGATCTGCCGACGGTGTTCGCCCTTCGTGCCGGGGAACGCACCAGTGCCACGCGGGTGAGCCCGCGCACGCGAGCTCCGGTCATGAGCTGGTACCTGCGTCTGCGCGATCCGGGCGGACGCGACCCCCTCTGGGGACTGGTGCGGGTTGAGTGCGCCACGGTCGTCGGCGGCAGCCACGCTGTCACCTCGCGCGCGGACGACGTGTCGCGCTGGGTCCTCGCGGAAGGGCTGCCGCTGGCGCTGCCGGACGGCCGCTGGGACAAAATGGCGTATGGCATCCGCGACTGCGAAGAGTTCCTTCGCGCGATTCAATGAGCGAGCAGCGACTGCTGGGGCGCGTCGTCGCCACCGAGAAGAAGCCAAACACGGCGCACGAGTTCCACTTCTGGACGTCCGTGGACTCACCCATCGGCATCGGCACCATCGTGCGCGTCGATTCGGCGACGCCGGTCAACGGTGTGCTCCCGCGCATCTACGGAGTCGTTGTCGAGGGGTTCAGCTACACCGACCTGATGTCACCGATCCACGATGTGCTCGGCCATGATGGCTCGCCCGATGGGGCCTCCATCGCGCCGACGCAGCGCGCGGAGATCCGTCTGTACACCGCGCACGTGCTGCGGCAGATCCCCGAAGAGCCGCTCCAGCCGGTGCCGATGGGGAGCGTCACGCTGGCGTCCGACGAAGACGTGGCCGTTGCGCTGCGCATGGACAGCTATCTCGCCGAGGAATCGCGAACCGCCATTCCCGTCGGCTTGTATCGCGCCGGGGCGATGGAAGCGCCGATCTTCCTCGACGCCGAATTCCTGCTTGGTCCGGAAGCCGCGCACCTCAACATCACCGGTGTCTCGGGACTGGCCACGAAGACGAGCGCGGTCGAGTGGCTGCTGGCCTCCATCTTCGCGCATTTCCCCAGGCAGAAAGGTTCCGTCGCCGCCGTCTGCTTCAACGTGAAGGGGCCGGACCTGCTGTATCTCGATCAGCCCGGCAGGCTGGACGACACGGACGTCGCCGCGTACGACAAGCTCGGCGTCCCCGCCCGGCCGTTCGACAGCGTCGAATACTTCGCGCCGTACACGGCGAAGGGTTTCTCGATCAATACGCTGCGCTCGAACGAGGAGCTGGCGCATAACGTCCGGCCGCTCACATGGGGGCTGAACGAGGTCATGCAGTTCGCCGAAGTCCTGCTCAACAAGGACGACGTCGACGCGAAGGCGGACGCCTTCATCGATTTCCTGCAGGAACGAGTGATCAACCGGGAGTTCGCGGACCCCGTGCTGTCGTCGTCACATCGCGTTCGCTCCTTCGGGGAGCTGGAGTTCTTCTTCCGCGACCTCCTGCGCGGCATGGAAGACCGTGGCGGCGAGCACTGGCGCACCCACCATGTCGCCACGATCCGGAAGGTGCGGAACCGTCTCTCGAACATCTCGACGCGCTGCGCCGGTCTGGTGACCGACGAAGGGACGGTGAGTGACCTGCCCTTCGGGAGCTTCCAGGACCGCACGGTGTACGTAGTAGACGTCGCTTCCCTCGAGGACGACGCGCAGGACCTGATCTTTGCCCGTGTGGTGTCGAAGCTGCGGGAGCACCTCGAGCGCCGCGACCTGGGAGTCAGTCACGTCGTCGTGTTCGTGGACGAGCTCAACAAGTACGCGCCTGGAGACGGACCGGAGACCTACGTTCGCAAAATGCTCCTCGATATCTCCGAACGAGGCCGATATCTCGGTCTCGTGCTCTTCAGCGCACAGCAATTCCGGTCGCAGGTGCATCGACGCGTCGTCGGCAATGCAGGGACCGGCTTGTATGGCAGGATGGACATGGACGAGTTGGCGACGCCGGGATACGCCGTGCTGAGCCCGGCGACCAAGACCAAGCTGGCGACATTGGAGAAGGGCCATTTGATGGTGCGGCACCCGCACTTCGCACAACCCGTGTTCGTTCGTTTTCCGCGCCCGGCGGTCATGCGCGGCCGGGACGGCGCGGAGCGTTTCCCGCCGGCCACGGAGGTGTCGCTCGAGGTCGCGGTCATGCGCTCACTCCGGCAGCTGGATCCTGCCATCTCGCTCGACTGGGTGAAGCGCACGATCGCCGGCCACGACGAGGCGGTGGTGATC
>JBOHTL010000254.1:0-2609 GCA_050733735.1 Gemmatimonadaceae bacterium | reverse complement strand
TGCGGCGATGGCCTGCAGCGATCCGGTCCAACCGGATCCGCCGCCGATCGCAATGGGAACCGTGATCGCCGCGAGCAATCACACGTGCGGGCTCACGGAGTCGGGCGAAGCGCTGTGCTGGGGCAACAACGCCGACGGTCAGCTCGGCGATGGCACGGACGTCCTCCGAATGTGGCCTGTTGCTGTGAGCACGGAACTTCGCTTCGTCGATCTCGCCCTCGGATTGCGGCATTCCTGCGGATTGACTGCTTCGGGAGCAGTGTACTGCTGGGGCGCCAACGGTTTCGGGCAGCTGGGCGACGGTACGACCGAGCCACGTCGCCAACCAACGCCGCTCGCGAGTTTGCTCGTCTTCGAGCACATCGTCGCAGGACACTTGCACACCTGCGGCATCGCGAATGACCAATCGGCCCATTGCTGGGGATTCAACGGTACCGGAGCGCTCGGAGACGGCACCCAGGAGTCGCGATCTGTACCGACGCCCGGGGAGAGTACGCTCGATTTCACCGACTTGGCTGCGGGCGCTGGCCACACCTGCGGACTCGCAGATGGTGGCGCCATCCACTGCTGGGGACAGAACTCCAGCGGTGAACTGGGCGTTGGCGAGTATCCGGGATCAACGCCACCCGGTCCTGCCTTTCTGACGACGCCGGCACCAGTCGCGTCGAATATGAAGTTCGTGGCGGTGTCGAGCGCTTCGTCACACAGCTGCGCGATCGCCGTCGATGGCAGCGCTCACTGCTGGGGCGCGAACAGCGCGTCACAGCTGGGCGACGGAACGAGCGACCTTCGTCCCGCGCCAGTGCCGGTGAGCGGCGAAGTCGCGTTTGCCGCGGTTGCGGCCGGCACCGAGCACACATGCGCACTCGCGTCCGACGGCATCGCGCATTGCTGGGGCAGAAACGAGAACGGTGCGGTCGGCGACCGCACCAACATAGAGCGAGCTACCCCGGTTCCCGTGGCGGGCGCACACCGGTTCCGCGCGATCGCCTCGTATCAGCACACATGCGGGATCGCGCTCGATACCACGGTGCTTTGCTGGGGACGCAACAACCTCGGCCAGCTCGGCACCGCGAACCTGACCAACAGCCACACACCGGTCGAGGTTCGCCGGCGATGAGAAGCTCGACACAGCAGGAACTCTTTCCCATGGATCGCTGGAGCCACTCGCGGACCGCGACCGCGATCGTCGTCGTGTTCGCGAACGCCCTCGGGATCATCCTGTTCCTTCGCAGCCGGACGGATCGCTTGCTGTCTGCTGTCGTCGACCCATTGCACCCAGACTGGCTGGGGATGCATCAGGCATTCGGAGGCTTCGCGGTGTATGCGGCATGCCTCTTCGGATCGATTCTCGTCGCGATGCTGGTGCTCGCGCGGGCCGTTCGTCGACGTTTCCGCAAAGGCGATGCGAGCGGCAGGCGTGTGGTGATGCCTGCGATGGCCATTGCAGGATGCCTCACCGCCGTGGTCGTACTCGTGTTCATCGAAGTGCTGCTGTTCCAGGACTACGGGATTCATCTCTACGAATTCGACGTTCTCGGGATCCTCGCTGACGGCGCCTTGCGCCGCGACCTGGGAATCCAGCCGGCCGAAGTCGTTCGAGTCACCGTCGCTGGCATGACTCTCCTCGCCGCCGAAGTCCTGCTGTTCGTGGCGGTTGCTCCACTGGCGCGTTGGCGGAACGGAGCGATCGCGCGCGCGTCCGCCACTGCCATGGCCATCGCCGTTCCGGGCGGGCTGTTCGTGTTCCACTCGGCAGAATCGGGGATCGAATCCGACCGCGGCGAGTTCGAGGGTGCGCTGCCGCTCGGCAGGCTGCTGCTGCTGCGCGCGCCCTCCCGGCCATTCATACCAGTTGCTCCGCGACTCGGTGCCGACGGTTACCCGGTTGCCGACAGCGCGGCGATACCGCGACTCGAGAACACGCCGAACATCGTCTTCTGGGTCGCCGATGGCTTACGGGCGGACATGTTCACCGACGAGCTCACGCCCAACCTGTGGCGATTCAGCGCGCGCACGGATGTCATCCGGTCCCAGCGCCATTTCAGCACCGGCCACGTCTCCGAGGCGGGAATCTTCGGCCTGTTGTATGGGCTTCCGGGACAGGCCTTCCACTCGTTCGTCGAGGAACGCGTCCCGCCATTCCCCCTCGAGGTCCTGAAGGGCAACGGCTACCACACCTTCTTCCTCTCGAGCTCCCGGTTGAGCCCCTATCCCACGGATCAGCTCATCCGCGTCTTCGACCAAGTCACGTATCCCACGAACGACGATGAGGCCGTGCAGCAGCTCACGCGATATCTCGCGGAGCGGCGCGCGGACGGCCGGCCGTACTTCATCCTCGCGTTCTTCTACACACCGCACTACCCGTTCACCTCCGCGAAGCCGCAGTTCCGCAGGTATCCATCGGTGGGCCCGAAGGCGCGCACGAACTACATGAACGACGTGCTCCAGGCGGACGATTACTTCCGCCAGACGCTGGAGCTCGTCCGCGACGATTTCGAGAACGGCCGCACGATTCTCATGGCGACGTCCGATCATGGTGAGGAGATTCGCGACCACGGCGTCTTCGGTCATGCGTCCGCCACGTTCTGGAACGAGAAGATCGTCGT
>JBOHTL010000253.1:0-6058 GCA_050733735.1 Gemmatimonadaceae bacterium | reverse complement strand
GGTGAGGAGGGGCCGGGAGTTCCCTGCCGAAATTCCGCGGCTACCGGCGCCCGAATTGCCTCTCTACAGCGAGAACGAAGTGCTCGGGCCGCTGTCGACTAGTCGTCGTCGCTGGTAGTTCGAACGGGAGGATATTCTGTCGCCGGGATTCGGAATTGCGCCGCAATCGCGGGATCGCCCTCGTCCCCGAGCACGCGCCTGGCGATGTACTCGCCGAGTACCGGCCCCATCTTGAACGCCTCGGCGTTCCCGCCTCCGGCGATCCAGACGTTGCGCAGGTTGGGATGGCGGTCGATGATGAAGTTGCGGCTCGACGTGCTCTCGTAGTGACACGCGTGCGTCTGCAGGATCGGCGCGTCCTTGAGCGCCGGAAAGCGCTCGGCGACGAAGTCGACGCTGCGCGTCAGCCGCTCCGGCTCCACCCAGCGGACGCTGAGGTCGGGATCCGAAAGTCCCGCCTGCGAGGCCTGCGACCTCGACTCGGCCGGACGACTCTCCTGCACCGCGTCCATCGTCGCGCTCGCCTGTTGATTGGCCTGAGCGTTCTCTGACGCAGTCGTCCGCGGACGTCGTCCGCCGCCACCGCCACCGCGCACGCGAAAGCCGCGATTGTCCACCGGCAGCGCCGCCCAGCCAGTGGTGCCCGGAAAATTCCAGCTCGGGAGATTCGGATACGTGAATCGCTGATCGCCCGGCGGCGTTCCGAAGTACAGCACCGTGCCGAGCGGCGTGCGCATCCGGTTCTGCATCAGCAGGAACGTCTTCGCGAGCCACGGACCGACCGCGAACACGAAGGTGTCGGCCGAGATCGTGTCGCCGTTGGTGAGCCGCACCGTGTGTCCGTCAAAACTGCCTGGTTCCGGCGGTACCACGCGCGCGATGACGATCCGGCCACCTTCGTGGCGGAAGACTTCCGCGACGGATTCCGTCGCGCGCCTGGCGCGCACGACACCCGCGTTGGGCTCGTAGAGCACCGCCGTGATGTCGTCGATGGCGAACTGCGGCCACCGCTTGCGCACCTCGTCCACCGGCAGCGTCTCGTGGGGAACGCCGTTCTTCTCCCACCAGGTGCGCGTCTGCGTCAGGAACGGCTCCCAGTCCGCGCGCATGATGAGATCGCCCGTCGGAAAGAAGAGCCGCATCTTCTGCGGCTTCGAGAACTCCTCGTCCCACTGCGTCCAGCGCTGGATGGCCTGGTTCGCCCACTGCATCCAGAGCTCGCCGTGCGGGCGATCGCCGTACGAGGTGCGCACCCCGCGCGACTCGTCGCCCGATGTGGACCGCGAGTTTCCTGCCCCGTACATGTCGACGAGCGTCACGCGCGCGCCCATGCGCTGCAGGTGGAGCGCGGTCCAGCCGCCGAACGCGCCCGCGCCGACGACGACGATATTGGCGCTGGCCAGCGCGCTCGCCCTCGCCGCGAGTGGTGCCACCGATCGCGCGCATCCCGCGAGCAGGGCGCCGGCGCTGCCGCCGGCAATCTTCAGGAACTCGCGCCGATCGAGGCCGCTCACCGCTCCGGCGACTTGGCGCTGCTGTCCGCCGGTCCGATCCTGATCCCGCGCATCAGCGTGGAGTCGGAGGCCAGCGAGTCCTTCCCAGGCGGGAAGCCGTTGAGCTTCAGGATATACGCGATGACGCGCGTGTATTCGTCGTCGGCGAGACCGCCGATGTTGTCTTCCGGCATCGTGGTCTTCAGCGTCCGGAACAGATCCGACACCTTGCGCCCGAACCAGTTCATCCGGAACTGCTCGCCCGCGTAGTCACTCGGCGCGTGACACGACGCGCAGTACATCTCGAAGGCGGTCTTCCCGCGCGCCGCCTGGTCCTCGCTGTAGACGCCGTGCCCTGTGGATGCGGGCGGCACGGTGAGGGTGGGCGGGGCGGCGGCACCTGTCGTCGAGCCGTTGGTCTGCGCCAGCGCGGGAGCCGCCAGGAGCGCCAGGGAGAGGAAGGAGAGGAAGGAGAGGGCGCGAATCACCAGCCGAAGTTAGACGCGTGCACGGAAGTGCTCAACCGCCACGTTCATCTGGTGATGAACCCGCCCCACTGCGGCGTCTTCCACGGGTTTACCCGCAGGAGCGGGGGCTCGGTGCCGGGAAGGAAATACTCCACATACCGGCGCTCCGGAGGCGTGTACTCGTCAGCCAGCTGCCCGGTCGCGCGATCGAACTCGGCGTAGCTCAAATCCGCAGGCGCGACCCAGCTGCCCGCGTTCCCGCTGCCGTAGTACTTCGCGACCATGTTCGCCCAGATCGGCGCCGCGAGACTGCCGCCGCCCGCGCCAGGCATGATCGTCTTGGGACGGTCGAAGCCGAGCCACACGCCCGCGACGAGGGTCGGAGTCATGCCCACGAACCAGACGTCGGCGTTGTCGTTGGTCGTGCCGGTTTTCCCCGCGATGTCGATGTGTTCCGGGACGATGCGTCGCGCCGACGCTCCCGTTCCCCGCGTCGCCGCATCGCGCATCATGTCGCGCACGATGAACGCGACACGCGGATCGATCGCCTGCTGCTGCAGCGACGCCGGCGCCGTGTACACCGTGCGTCCGGCCCGATCCTCGATGCGCGTGAGGTAGCGCGGCTCCACCGCGAGACCGTTCGTCGCGAACACCGAGTACGCCGCCACGAAATCCACCGGGCGCACGACGGAGGCGCCGATCGCGCTCGACGGATACGGCGCCATCGGCTCGTCGATGCCCACGCGCGTCGCGAGGGCGGCCACGGAGTCCATCGTCACCTGCATGCCGAGCTGCACCGCGATGGTGTTGCGCGACATCGAGAGGGCGTCGCGCAGCGTCATGAGTCCCAGGAACTGGTTGTCGGCGTTGTCCGGGCTGTAGACGTCGCCGTTCGGCAGCACGATGGCGAGCGCCGTGTCGTTCACGACCATGTTGGCGGGCACGCTGTCCTGCAGCACGCGCGCGTACACGAACGGTTTCACAGAGGAGCCCGGCTGACGACGGGCCAGCGTTGCCCTGTTGAAGGGCGAACGGCTGTAATCGCGTCCGCCGACGAGCGCGCGGACGTCTCCCGTGAACGGATCGACGGCGACGACCATTCCTTGCAGGTAGTCCGTGCCGCCCTTCGGCACGGCCTCGAACTTCGGGTGCCGGAACCCCTCCCTGGCCTCGACGGCCGCGATGCCATTCACCAGCGCGTCCGCCGCCGCGCGCTGCAGCGGGGGCTCGAGCGTGGTGAACACCCGATATCCGCCGGCGTCGAGATCGATTCCCGCCACCTCGGCTGCGGACCGCACGGCGTCCACGAAATACGGCGCGACGACCGAGCGGCCCAGGTTTGGCGCGGTGACGAGCGGCTCGCGTCGCGCCTGCGCCGCCTGCGCCGGAGTGATGTACTTCTGATCGGCCATGAGGCCCAGGATCAGATTGCGGCGCTCGCGCGCGCGGTCTGGATGCCGGAGAGGATCGTACAGCGGCGGGCTCTTGGGCAGAGCGGCGAGGGTCGCCGCCTCGGCGATTGTGAGTTGCGCGGCGCCTTTGCCGAAATAGTGGCGCGCCGCCATCTCGATGCCGTACCAACCATGGCCGAACTCGATCTGGTTGAGGTACGCCTCGAGGATCTGCTCCTTGTTGTAGTGCTTCTCCATCTCGCGCGCGGCTGCCTGCTCCTTGAGCTTGCGCCCGATGCTGCGGTCGCTCCGGTCGATGATCTCCGGATGCATGTTGCCCACGAGCTGCTGGGTGATGGTGCTCGCACCGCGGCTGTCGCCCATCAGGTTGTCCTTGATCGCCGCGGCGATCCCCTTGAGGTCGACGCCGTCGTGCTCGTAGAAGCGCTGGTCCTCGACGGCGACGAAGGCCTGCCCCACGTACCGCGGGAGCGCTCGCAGAGAAACGTTGAAGCGAATCTCCTTCCCCATCTCGCCGATCATGCTGCCGTCGCGCGCGAAGATGACGGACGCCTGCGGCGGGATGATGATCTGCCAGGCCTCAGCCTCAACCGGGGAGACGGGGGCCTGCTGAGCCTCGAGACTCAGGACGGCCGTGAGAAGCAGGGCGATGACGCGCATATCCATTCAATACACCGTAGCTGAGCCTAGGTGCGGACACATCTTCCGGGCAGCACCCCTACCAACGTTCTTTCATCCATGAGCATTCAGCTCGCGGTCGCCCAGTTCAGTCCACGGAAGGGCGACTATGCCGCCAACCTGAAAAAGCTGGGCGATGTCTTCGCGCAAATCGACGCGCTGGAGCCGCGTCCGCAACTGCTCTGCCTGCCCGAATCCGCGCTGACGGGATATTTCCTCGAGGGGGGCGTGCGGGACGTCGCCATCACCGCCGGGGCGCTGGCGAGCGATCTCAACGAAGCCTACCGCGCGCGGGTTATCGGACCTCATATGCTGGACGTGGCCCTCGGTTTCTACGAGGAGTTCAGCAACAAGCTGTACAACAGCGCGATCTACGTCACACTTGGCGCCGGCGACGCGGAGATCCGCCACGTCCACCGGAAGATGTTCCTGCCGACGTACGGAATGTTCGACGAGGAGCGCTTCGTGGAGCGCGGTCGCGAGCTGCGCGCATTCGACACGAGCTGGGGACGCGCGGCACTGCTGGTGTGCGAAGACGCGTGGCACAGCCTGACGGGCACGATCGCCGCGCTGGACGGCGCGCAGGTGATCTTCCTGCTCGCGGCGCCCCCCGCGCGCGGGCCGTGGCCGCAGCAGAGCGGCGACCCGACGGTGCCGGCGAGCGTGAACCGGTGGGAACGCCTGGCGCGCGACATCGCCGAGGAGCACGGTGTGCACGTGGTGCTGTCCAATCTCGTCGGCAGCGAAGGGGGCAAAATCTTTCCCGGCGCGTCGATGGTGCTCGGGCCCAAGGGCGAGCTGCGGGCGCGCGGTCCGCTGTGGGAGGAAGCGCTCGTGACGGCGACGTTCGATCTGGACGACGTGACGCGCGCGCGGACATGCCGCTGATCGCGGATCTCGAGGTGATGATCCCGCATCTCGTCGCGAACATCCAGCGGATCGAGGCGCGAATCCCGAGTCCGGCGCAGTATGACCTCGACGGCGGACAGCGACGGCGGACAGCGACGGCGGACAGCGACGGCGGACAGCGACGGCGGACGGCGGCCGCGGCGGCGGCAAGCGACGGCGTCAAAGTTGTGAGCACGGGACCATTCGCCGCGCCGCCACCCCTCGAGATAAATCCCAAGCTTACCGAAGACTGGCTCGTCCACTTCATCAAGGACGAGATGTCGCGCCGCGGGTTCTCGAAAGTGCTCATCGGTGTGTCGGGGGGCGTGGACTCCGCCGTCACCGCGTATCTCGCCGCGCGCGCGCTCGGCCCCCGCAACGTGATCGGCGTGCGCATGCCGTACCGGGCGTCGAGCAAGGAGAGTCTCGACCACGCGCAGCTCGTGATCGACGCGCTGGCGATACAGGGGTGCACGGTCGACATCTCGCCGGCGGTGGACGGATACTTCCAGACCGATTCCAAAGCCGAGGCGGGCCGCAAAGGAAACGTGATGGCGCGGATGCGGATGATCGTGCTCTTCGATCTCTCGGCGAAGCATCAGGCGATCCCACTGGGCACCGGCAACAAGACCGAGCGGCTGTTCGGCTATTTCACCTGGCACGCGGACGACGCGCCGCCGATCAACCCGCTGGGCGACCTGTTCAAGACGCAGGTGTGGTCGCTCGCGCGCCACCTCGGCGTTCCGGAGCCGATCGTCTCCAAGCCGCCGACGGCCGATCTCGTCCTTGGTCAGACCGACGAAGGCGACTTCGGGATCTCTTATATGAAGGCGGACGAGATCCTCAACTGGATGCTCGCCGGCTACAAGGCGTCGGAGCTGATCGAGCGCGGCTTTCCGGAAGCCGAGGTTCAGCTGGTGCGCAAGCGGCTGGAGAGCACGCATTGGAAGCGGCGGCTTCCGACCGTCGCGATGCTGTCGCCGACAGCAATTGGCGAGTCCTACTTGAGGCCAGTGGACTACTGAGCGGTGTAGCCAGGCGGCTGCGTGGGTGCCGGAGCCGGCTCGTCGCGGCCGGGAGCGCCCCGGCGACATTCCGCTCCGCGTTCCCCACTGCTCGC
>JBOHTL010000252.1:0-12479 GCA_050733735.1 Gemmatimonadaceae bacterium | reverse complement strand
GGATGTGGAAGTGCGTCGCGTCCTCGATCGCGTGACGGCGGAGCGAACCTGACCGCCGCGCCGCCGCCGATGAGCCAGTCGCCCGATCGCCTTGTTCTGTTGGGCCACCCCCTGGGTCATTCGTTGTCTCCGCTGTTTCAGAATGCCGCGTTGCAGGCAGCCGGGATCCCGCTCAAGTACGAACCCGTCGACGTGCCGCGCAGTGTGCTCGACGAGACGCTGGCATCGCTTCGGCGCAGCCGCGCCGCTGGCAACGTCACCCTGCCACACAAGGAGGCCCTGGCTGCAGCCTGCGATCGCATCACCGACACGGCGCGCGCGGTGGGGGCGGTGAACACATTCTGGACCGCGGTCGACGGCGCGCTGGTCGGCGACAACACGGACGTCGGCGGATTCGAAGCCGCGATGCGTGAGCTGCTGACGGGCGAATCGGTGCCGCGGCGCGGAGAACGCATCGCGATGCTCGGCGCGGGCGGCGGCGCTGCTGCGGTCCTGTACGCAATGCAAGGATGGGAGGGAACGAGCGTCCGAGTGTATTCTCGGACGCAGCAGCGCGCGGAGCAGCTGCTGGAGCGCTTCGACGTGAACGCCGAAGTGGCGCGCAGCGCGGAGGATGCCGTGAAGGGAGCCACGCTCGTGATCAACGCGACCCCAGTGGGATTGAAGGATGATACGGTGCCGGTGAGCGTTCTCGCCCTGGAGAAGGACTGCGCGATCTTCGATCTCGCGTACCGGCTGAACGAGACGGCGTTCGTCAGAGACGCCCGGGCTCGCGGCCATCGGGCGCTCGACGGTCTGACCATGCTCGTCGAACAGGGCGCGCTTTCCTTCGAGCGCTGGTTCGGCACCGTTCCCGACAAGAACGCCATGTGGAGCGCCATCCGGACAGCGCGCTGACCGCGTTCGGCGCCCGCGCCGCCGACGCGGCACGGCTCGCGCTCGAGTTCCTGCTGCCCCGCGCCTGCGCGGTCTGCGAGTCGCTCATGGCCGAGCACGAACCCGGCATCGTCTGCGGGCGATGCTGGAGCCGCCTCGAACCGTTGTCAGCGCCGCGATGCGAGCGCTGCGGTCATCCCAACCTTCGCTCCGCGTGCGCCTGGTGCCGGCTCCTGCCACCCTACGTGCGCGCGGCGCGATCGGTGTGCTGGATGCACCGCGGCACGGGCGCGGACATCGTGCATGCGCTCAAGTACTCGGGCTGGCACAGCATCGGCGCCGCCGTCGCTGAACGAATGGCGCGGCTCTCGTGGCCGACCGACGTGGCCGACGAACGCAGCATGGTCGTGCCGGTGCCGCTCAGCGCGTCGCGCT
Source organism: Gemmatimonadaceae bacterium (assembly GCA_050733735.1). Taxonomy (GTDB): domain Bacteria; phylum Gemmatimonadota; class Gemmatimonadetes; order Gemmatimonadales; family Gemmatimonadaceae; genus DASPMP01. The sequence goes on along the minus strand of JBOHTL010000252.1, from coordinate 11,168 downwards.
TCCGCGAGCGCGGCTACAATCAGGCTGCGGTCATGGCGGACGCGCTCGCATCGCGATGGAAAATTCCCGCGCGCACGGATGTCCTCGTGCGCAGTCGCTCGACGGCAACCCAAACCAAGTTGACACCGGAACAGCGACTGGCGAACGTTTCCAGTGCGTTCCGCGTCGTCGCTGGTGCCGCGCCAGTGTTGCGGAACGCGCACGTCGTGGTCGTCGATGATGTCATCACGACGGCAGCGACTCTCAATGCGTGCGCTGCCGCGCTTTTTGCAGGCGGCGCACGCATTCTCAGTTACGTGACTTTCGGACGGGCGCCGGCTGCCGGCGACCGCTAGAAAACCCGGAGAACGGAATGGCCATTCGCGTCGGTATCAACGGTTTCGGCAGGATCGGACGTCAGGTCGTCCGGGTCGCCAAGATGAACGGCGGCAAAGCGCTCGACATCGTCGCCGTGAACGATCTCACGGACACGAAAACACTCGCGCATCTCTTCAAGTACGATTCCGTGCACCGGACGTACAAGGGAGACGTAAAGGCGGGGAACGGCACGATCACCATCGATGGTGACGAGCTCAAGGTGCTCGCGGAGAAGGATCCCGCGAAACTCCCGTGGAAGGATCTCGGAGTCGACATCGTGCTCGAGTCCACTGGACGCTTCACCGAGGGAAGCCAGGCGCAGAAGCATCTGGACGCCGGCGCCAGGAAGGTGATCATCTCGGCGCCCGCGAAGAACGAGCACATCACCATCTGCCTCGGCGTCAACGCGGAGAAGTACGATCCCGCAAAGCACCACATCATCTCGAACGCGTCCTGCACCACGAACTGCCTGGTGCCCATGGTCAAGGTGATCCGCGACAATTTCGGTTTCGTGCGGGGCTCGATGGTGACGGTCCACAGCTACACGAATGACCAGAACGTCCTCGACCTGCCCCACAAGGACCTGCGCCGCGCCCGCGCGGCTGCGCTCTCGATCATTCCCACGACGACCGGTGCGGCGAAGGCCACGTCGCTCGTGATTCCCGAGCTCAAGGGAAAGATCGACGGCATCGCCATCCGGGTCCCGACACCGGACGTGTCGCTCACCGATCTCACCGTCGTCGTCGAAAAGCCGGTGACCGTGGAGCAGATCAACGACGCCTACAAGAAGGCCGCGGCGTCGGGTCCGCTGAAGGGGATCATCCGGTACACCGATGAAGAGCTGGTGTCGTCCGACTACATCGGCGATCCCCACTCCTGCATCATCGACGGCAGGAGCACCAACGTGGTCGATGGCCTGCTGCTGAAGGTCTCGGGATGGTACGACAACGAGTGGGGGTATTCCTCCCGCTGCGTGGATCTGATTACGCTCGTCGGCGCGAAGCTCGGCGACTGAGGTCATGAACAAGAAAACGGTCCGCGACCTGGAAGCCGACCAGCTCCGGGGCAAGCGCGCGCTCGTCCGCGTCGATTTCAACGTTCCGTTGAACGAGCAGCGCGAGATCACCGACGACACGCGCATTCGCGCCGCCGTCCCGACCATCAAGTTCCTGCTGGATCGTGGCGCGCGCGTCGTCCTGCTCTCGCATCTGGGACGCCCCAAAGGCAAGCCCGAGACGAAGTACTCGCTGGAGCCAGTGGGACGTCGGCTTCGCGAGCTCCTTCCCGGCGTGAAAGGCACCTTCCTGGAGAGCACGGATACCGACGAAGCGTACGAGATCACCAGGAACGCGGACTATGACGTGCTGCTCCTGGAGAACACGCGCTTCCTCGGCGGCGAGGAATCCAACGAGCCACGGTTGTCCCGGTCGCTGGCGCAGCTCGGTGACCTCTATGTGAACGACGCGTTCGGGTCGGCGCACCGCGCCCATGCCTCGACCGAAGGCGTCGCGACCTTTCTGCGTCCCGCTGTCGCCGGCCTGCTCATGGAGAGGGAGCTGGAGTATCTCGGGAAAGCGCTGGCGCAGCCGAAGCGGCCTTTCGTCGCCATCCTCGGAGGCGCCAAGATTTCCGGCAAGATCGACGTCATCCAGGCGATGCTTCCCAAGGTCGATCACATGCTCATCGGCGGCGCCATGGCATGCACCTTTTTCCGGGCCATGGGCCTGGAGACCGGCAAATCACTGGTAGAGGAGGACCGCGTCGAAATGGCGAAAGAGCTTCTGAAGCGCGGCGGGAAGAAGCTCGTGCTCCCCGTCGACGCATCGGTGTCGCCGTCGATCGAGGAAGGAAAGAGGGCGCGCGATGTCGCGCGCGACGCAATCCCGGCGGATCTCGCGATGCTCGACATCGGCCCGAGGAGCGCGCAGGAATTCGCGCGCATCATCGGCACCGCGCAGACCGTGGTCTGGAATGGACCGATGGGAGTCTTCGAGACGCCGCCCTTCGACAAGGGAACTCGCGCGGTCGCGCAGGCGCTCGCGCAGGCGACGAAACGGGGCGCGACGACCATTGTGGGTGGAGGAGACTCGGCGGCGGCTGTCGCCGGCTTCGGGCTGGAGGACGACATGTCCCACGTCTCCACCGGTGGTGGCGCATCGCTCGAGTTTCTCGAGGGGAAGACGCTTCCCGGAGTCGCGGCGCTGGACGACGCGTGATGCAGCCTCCGGTGCTGGCCGCGAACTGGAAAATGAATACCGGTCCCACGGAGGCTCGTGCATTCATGGCAGCGTTCCTCGCGACCTACACCCGGAAGCCGGATCGAACCATCGCGCTATTCCCACCAGCGCTTTCCCTGGCGGTTGTGAGCGCCGCGCTTACCTCGCGCAAGGACATCCTGCTCGGCGTGCAGAACATTCACTCCGAGCCGAAGGGCGCGTTCACCGGCGAGAATTCCGCGTCGATGGCGCGTGACGCTGGCGCGCGGCTCGTGCTCGTGGGACACTCGGAGCGGCGGCACGTCTTCGGCGAGACGGACGAGGCGACGGCGAAAAAATGCGCGGTGGCCTTCGCCCACTCGCTGACACCGATGCTGTGCGTTGGCGAGAAGATCGAGCAGCGCGAGGCCGGGCAGACGGAGGAAGTCGTCCTGAGGCAGCTGCGCGCAGGTCTGTCGCAGGTCCCGAAAGATTCGCTCGGCAACGTGCTCGTCGCATACGAGCCGGTTTGGGCGATCGGGACCGGACGCACGGCGACGCCGGCCGACGCGTCCGCCGTCCACGTCGTGATCCGCCAGGAAATGGCGCGGATTACGGGATCGCGTGAAGCCGCTGCGTCCATCCCCGTCTTGTACGGCGGCAGTGTCAATCGCGACAACGCACGCGCTTTACTCGACGCTCCAGAGGTGGACGGGTTGCTCGTAGGCGGCGCGAGTCTGGACGCGGCGAGCTGGACGGCGATCGCATCCACTTGATTCTCCGGCGTAAGTCAAGCGATATTACGTGCTTACGGTAAGCGGACTGCCCGTTCGCGGGCCCTGACCAGATCTGATGATTTCGACTTTTCTCGTCACGCTGCTGATCATCGATAGCGTGATTCTCATCGCCGCCGTACTTCTGCAAGCCGGCAAGGGCGGTGGACTTGCGGCGAGCTTCGGTGGTGTCAGCTCCTCGACTGACTCCATTCTCGGAACGCGGCAGGCTGGAAATCTCCTCACCAAGACCAGCTGGTGGTGCGGGGGAATCTTCCTCGGGCTCGCGTTCATCCTGACACTCGTGGGACCGCGCGCCAGCGCGCCTCGCTCGATTCTGGATCAGACTTTCACGCCGCAGCCCGTGCCAACGGCCCCGACGACGACGCAACCGAACACCAACGTTCTGCCGATTACCCCCGCGCCGGCTGGCGGTGACACGAAGACTCCGGCTCCAACGAAGACGCCGTAACCGAGTGTCCCTTCCGAGCTTCACGCCAGGGTTCCTCCTCCTCGAGGATGGGACCCTTTTTCGTGGTCAATTGCGAACCGCTGTTCCAGCGACGGTTGCCGAGGTGGTATTCACAACCAACATGGCGGGATACCAGGAGACATTCAGCGACCCGTCCTTTCGAGGTCAGATTGTCGTGATGACGGCTCCGATGATCGGCAACTACGGCATCAACACCGAGGATCCTGAATCAGCGCGCCCTCAGGTGGCAGCCGTGGTCGTTCGCGAGCTCTCGAACACCTACTCGAACTGGCGCGCAGAGGGTGATCTGTTCTCCTGGCTTCGAAGCTCGGAAATTCCTATTCTGGAAGAAGTTGACACCCGTCGTCTGACGAAGCACTTGAGGACAGCTGGAGTCATGCGCGGCGTGATTGCGACAGGCACGGAACCGGGAAGGGAAGCGCTCGCGGCTCTCGACGCCTGTCCGTCCATGGAAGGACTCGATCTGGCAACGCGAGTCTCGACGACGGAGCCATACACGTGGGGCGATCCCGGCGCGACGTATCACATTGCTGCGTACGACTATGGGATCAAGCGCAACATCCTTCGGCTATTCGCCGAGAACGGCTGCAGAGTAACAGTCGTTCCTGCGAAGACGACCGCGGAAGAAGTGCTCGAGCTGCACCCCGATGGTGTCTTCCTCTCCAATGGTCCTGGCGATCCAGCGGCGGTGGAGTACGCACCCTCTGCCATCAGAAAGATCGCCGACAACGGCGTGCCGATGTTCGGGATCTGCCTGGGACATCAGATCTTAGGGCTGACGTTCGGCGCAGCGACGGTGAAGATGCCGTACGGCCACCGAGGCGGTAATCATCCCGTGAAAGACGTCGCGACCGGCAGGGTTCTGATCACTTCACAGAATCACGGATTTGCGGTGGCGGGAGACGAAGAGGGCATTCCGGGAGCACCGGATCTCGAGGTGACGCACGTTAACCTCAATGACCACACCGTCGAAGGGCTCCGCCACAAGCAACTGCCTGTATTCGCGGTTCAGTACCATCCGGAAGCGGCTCCGGGCCCTCACGACGCTCGTCCGCTGTTTGAGGAGTTCCTCGAAACGGTCAAGAAAGCACGTGGTCGGAAGCGTCCAAGCTCTTGACACACAACGTTTAAGGGCGCTAAGTTCGGTTCACGTTCGAGCACTTTTCGAACGCCCGACCCTCCGAGGCTGACCCCATGACGAAAGCCGACTTGGTTGAGCGCGTCACGGCTCAAATCGCCCGCACCGCAGGTCCGATGATCTCCAAAAAGGACTGCGCGCGTGTGGTCGATGCGTTCCTTGACGCGATCAAGCAGGCCCTTCAGGAGCAGAAGAACATCGAAGTTCGCGGGTTTGGCACTTTCAAGATCCGCCACCGCAAGACGAGGATGGCTCGCAATCCGCGCACGGGGTCGCCCGTCGAAGTGTCAGCGAGACCAGTCCCGGTCTTCAAGCCCTCCAAGGAGTTGCGCGCCATGGTCGCGGGAATCGACATGGACAAGCTGGAGGAAGAGGACGAGACGGAGCTCTCCAACGCCTGACTGGTTGGATCCCGCTGGCCTCGACGTGCACACTGCGTCGGGGCCAGCTTTATTTTCCCGTATGACGGTCGACGTCCTCTTGTTCGCCTCGTACGCCGATGCCATTGGCGCGCCTCGCGTTGCGGTCGATCTTCCTCCCGACGCCACGGTAAGGGATGTTCTCCTGCGTGTGCGCAAAATGGCGGCGGGGAAGCGGGTTCCGGAGCGGCCGCTTGTTGCGGTCAACAAGCGATACGCGCGCGACGATCAGCGAGTCAGCCCCACGGACGAAATCGCCATCATACCACCCGTGGCCGGGGGTTGATGCCGTGCGAACCGCGATCGTGGACCATGAAATCGACCTCCGTGCCCTGGTCGGCCAGGTCGCGCAGCATCGCAATGGTGCGACGGTTCTGTTCGTCGGCACGGTCCGCGACGTGAACGAGGGCGCTCCTGTGGCCGCGCTGGACTACAGCGCGTACGCCGGGATGGCGGAGACCGAGCTCGCAGCGATCGCGCTGGAAGCAGCGGAGCGCTGGAGCACGCCGGACATCGTCATCGAGCACCGCGTCGGCAGCCTGGGGCTGGGCGACGCGAGTGTGGCGATCGTGGTCGCGCATCCGCACCGCGCGGAGGCGTACGAAGCGTCGCGGTACATCATCGAGGAGCTCAAGCGCCGGCTGCCGGTGTGGAAGCGCGAGCATTACGTCGGCGGACGGTCGGAGTGGGTGCATGCCGCTGGATAATCGCGACCAATTCGGCCGGTCCATCGAGTATCTGCGCATCTCGATCACGGATCGGTGCAACTTCCGCTGCCTGTACTGCATGCCGGAGGAAGGCCTTCCCTGGCTTCCGAAATCCGACATCCTCTCGTACGAGGAGATCGCCGACGTCGTGACGCAGCTCGCGCCCATGGGCCTTCGGCGGCTGCGCATCACAGGCGGTGAGCCCACGATCCGGCCGAACCTCGATGAGCTCATTCGGATGCTGCGGGCGAATGCGAACGTGGACGACATTGCGCTCTCCACGAATGGCGTCCGCCTGCCCAGTATCGCGGAGCTGTACCGCGACGCCGGCCTCGATCGGGTGAACATCTCGGCGGACAGCCTGCGGCCGGATCGCATCGCCGCCATCGCCCGGCGCCGTCTTGGCTTCGATCCGATCGCGGCGGCCACGGCAGCAACGCGGGCCGGTCTGGATCCGGTGAAGATCAACATGGTCGTGATGCGCGGCATCAACGACGACGAGATTCTCGACTTCGCGCGTCTGACGATGGACAACGCATGGCACGTGCGGTTCATCGAGCTGATGCCGGTGGGCGGATTACGCGAGCTGACCTTCGAGCACGTCGTGCCGAGCGACGAGGTGCTCGCTCGCATCTCGACGATCGCGGCGGTCGAGCCCGCGAACGGACCCGCCCGTGGCAACGGCCCCGCCACGTACTACCGTCTCGCGGGCGCCGCGGGCACGATCGGCGTGATCACGCCGATGACACACACGTACTGCGCATCGTGCAATCGCGTGCGGCTCACCGCGGACGGCCGGCTGCGCACCTGCCTCTTCGGCGATCACGAGGTGAACCTTCGTGATCCTCTGCGCGGCGGTGCGGCGTTGGGGCCGTTGTTCCGGCGCGCGCTCGACGAGAAGCCGCGCGAACATGCGCTGCTGCAACTCCGTGTCGGCGGACTGCGGGCGCTCTCACAAGTCGGCGGCTGAACTGAATTGAATCAGTGGAAGCGCGGGACTAGCTTCCGCTCGTTCGCGCAGTGCATCTCCGACTTTTCAACTCAATGGTCAACAAGATCACGGTCGTCGGCGCCGGGAACGTCGGCGCGACGGCCGCTCAACGCGTGGCGGAGAAGGAGCTCGCCCGCACTGTAGTGATGGTGGACGTCGTCGAGGGAATACCGCAGGGCAAAGGACTCGACCAGTGGGAATCGGCGCCGATCGAAGGGTTCGACTCGAGAGTGATCGGCACCAATTCGTATGACGAGAGCGCCGGCTCCGACATCGTGATCATCACCGCCGGCATCGCGCGCAAGCCCGGGATGTCGCGCGACGATCTGCTGAACACGAACGCGGGCATCGTAAAGCAGGTGGCGGAGCAGGTGAAGAAGTCCTCACCGAATGCGATCATCATCGTGGTCTCCAACCCGCTCGACGTGATGTGCTACGTCGCGAAGCAGGCCAGCGGGTTTCCACGCGAGCGGGTGATCGGCATGGCGGGTGTGCTGGATACGGCGCGGTACCGCGCGTTCCTCGCCGAAGCGCTCGACGTCTCGGTGCGCGACATCCAGGCGATGGTGCTCGGCGGTCACGGCGATACGATGGTGCCGCTCATCTCGTACACCACGGTCAGCGGAATTCCAGTGACGCAGCTGATGGATCGCGCAACGCTCGACGCCATCGTGGATCGCACGCGCAACGGAGGCGCCGAGATCGTGAAGCATCTCAAGACCGGCTCGGCGTACTACGCGCCGTCGGCGGGCGCGGTCCAGATGGCGGAAGCGATCGTGGGGGACCAGAAGCGCATTCTCCCGTGCTCGGCGTGGCTCGAGGGCGAGTACGGCATGAAGGGCCTGTTTCTCGGCGTCCCCTGCAAACTGGGGCGCAAGGGGCTGGAGAAGATTCTCGAGGTCGAGCTCACCAGGGATGAGCGCGCCGCGCTCGATAAGAGCGCCGAGGCCGTGCGCGATCCGATGAAAGCCGTGAAGATGTAGGCTGAAGTGTTCGTTCGCGTCTATCGCTCGACCGTTGGGAAGAAGATCATCATGGCCATCACGGGGCTGATCTGGGTCGGCTTCGTGATCCTGCATGCCGCGGGGAACCTGCAGGCGTTCGTCGGCCGTGAAAAGCTGAACGCCTACAGCGCTTTTCTGCACGGCCCGGCGGCGGAGCTGCTGTGGCTGCTCCGGGCGATCCTGATCGTCGCGCTCGTGCTGCACGTCCTCATGGCGTGGCAGCTCACACGCCTCGCCCAGGCGGCGCGGCCGCACGATTATCGAACGCGAGCGCCGCAGGTGTCGACCTTTGCGTCGCGCACCATACGCTGGGGAGGGTTGCTGTTCCTCGCGTTCATCGTGTTCCACATCCTGCATTTCACCACGCGGAACGTAGATCCGGGCGCCTGGGCGAATCGCATCGATGCCGCCGGCCGCTACGACATCTACGGCAACGTCGTCGCGAGCTTCCGGATCTGGTGGGTGAGCGCGATTTACCTGTTCGCGATGATCCTGCTCGGACTGCACCTGTGGCACGGCGTGTGGAGCTCGGGGCGATCGCTGGGCATCGCGCGTCCGTCGTCGCATCCGTTGCGCCGGCGGATCGCGCCGATGCTGGCGCTGGCGCTCTGGCTTGGATTCTCCATCGTGCCCCTGGCCGTCGCCGCTGGAGTGATCAGATAGATGGACCTGCGCGCGAGGATTCCCGCCGGACCCATCGAACGGAAGTGGGACCGCCACCGCTTCGAGATGAAACTGGTGAACCCGGCCAACAAGCGGCGCTATTCGGTCATCGTCGTGGGGACCGGGCTCGCCGGCGGTTCCGCCGCGGCGACGCTCAGCGAGCTGGGATACAGCGTCAAGGCGTTCTGCTTTCAGGACTCGCCGCGCCGCGCGCACAGCATCGCCGCGCAAGGCGGGATCAACGCCGCGAAGAACTACAAGAACGACGGCGACAGTGTGTGGCGGTTGTTCTACGACACGGTCAAGGGCGGAGATTTCCGCTCGCGTGAGGCGAATGTGTATCGTCTCGCGCAGCTGAGCGTGAACATCATCGACCAGTGCGTGGCGCAGGGCGTGCCATTTGCGCGCGAGTACGGCGGCACCCTCGACAACCGTTCCTTTGGCGGCGCGCAGGTCTCGCGCACCTTTTACGCCCGGGGGCAAACCGGCCAGCAGTTGTTGCTGGGGTGCTACCAGGCGATGGAGAAGGAGATCGCGCGCGGCGGTATCACGATGTATCCGCGGACGGAGATGCTCGATCTCGTCGTGGTGGACGGCAAGGCGCGCGGCATCGTGACACGGGACATGGTCACGGGGAAGATCGAGCCGCACCTCGCCGATGCCGTGGTGCTGGCGACGGGCGGCTACGGCAACGTGTTCTACCTGTCGACGAATGCGAGGGGGTCGAACGTCACGGCGATATGGCGCGCGCACAAGCGCGGCGCCTTTTTCGCCAATCCATGTTTCACCCAGATCCACCCAACCTGCATTCCCGTCAGTGGGGACTATCAATCGAAGCTCACGTTGATGTCGGAGTCGCTGCGCAACGACGGCCGGGTCTGGGTCCCGAAGCGCGCCGGTGACACCCGCCGGCCCAATGACATTCCGGAAGCGGAGCGCGACTACTACCTGGAACGAAAGTATCCGAGCTTCGGCAACCTCTCGCCGCGCGACATTGCGTCACGCGCAGCGAAGGAAGTGTGCGACGATGGCCGCGGCGTCGGACCAGGCGGCTACGGCGTCTATCTCGACTTCCGCGACTCCATCGAGCGAGTCGGGCGCGAGAGGATCGCAGAGCGCTACGGCAACCTCTTCGACATGTATCTGCGGATCACCGACGAAGATCCGTACCAGGTTCCGATGCGCATCTACCCCGCGGTGCACTATACCATGGGTGGGCTCTGGGTGGACTACAATCTCATGAGCACCGTTCCGGGCCTGCACGTAGCCGGCGAGGCGAACTTCTCGGATCACGGCGCGAACCGTCTCGGCGCCAGCGCTCTGATGCAGGGGCTCGCGGACGGGTATTTCATCGTGCCGCTGACGATTGGCGACTACCTCGCCAGCGCGAAGCTCGAGCCCGTGCGCGAGGACCACGCTGGCGTTCGCGCGGCGGTCAACGGCGTCATGCAGCGCACCGAGCGCATGCTCGCGATCAACGGCAAGCGCACGAGCCAGTCGTTTCACCGCGAGCTCGGCAGGATCATGTGGGAGCATTGCGGCATGGCGCGTACGGCCGACGGGTTGCGCGAAGCGCTCGAGCAGATCCCCCGGTTGCGCGAGGAGTTCTGGCATGACGTGTTCGTGCCGGGCAGCGGCGAAGAACTGAATCAGTCGCTCGAGCAGGCGGGCCGGGTCGCGGACTTCCTCGAGCTGGCCGAGCTGATGTGCGTCGACGCATTGCATCGCGAAGAATCGTGCGGCGGACACTTCCGCGTCGAACATCAGACACCGGATGGCGAGGCGCTTCGGCACGACGGGGAGTTCGCGTACGTCGCTGCGTGGGAGCACGCGGGGGAGGGAAAATCGCCGATCCTGAACAGGGAGCCGCTCGCCTTCGAGAACGTTGCGCTCTCGCAGCGGAGCTACAAGTGAGACGTCGCTCGTGAAGATCATCCTGCACGCCTGGCGGCAGCCGTCGCGGGATGCACACGGACGATTCGTCCGGTACGACGTGCCGGACGTCAGTCCCGATATGTCGTTCCTCGAGATGCTCGATGTCGTGAACGAAGGGCTGCTGGCGAAGGGGGAAGCGCCGATCGCCTTCGACCACGACTGCCGCGAGGGCATCTGCGGGATGTGCGGTGTCATGATCAACGGCGTCGCCCATGGACCCTCGAAGGGAACGGCGACGTGCCAGCTTCACATGCGCCTGTTCAAGGACGGCGACGAGATCAGGGTCGAGCCATGGCGCTCGCGGGCGTTCCCGGTGATCAAGGACCTCGTCGTGAGCCGAGCGGCGCTGGATCGCGTGATCGCCGCCGGCGGGTTCGTGAGTGTGCAGACGGGAAGCGCTCCGGAGGCGAATGCGATCCCGGTCCCGAAAGACGCCGCGGAACGGTCGATGGATGCGGCGGCCTGCATCGGGTGCGGAGCGTGCGTCGCGGCG
>JBOHTL010000251.1:0-4755 GCA_050733735.1 Gemmatimonadaceae bacterium | reverse complement strand
CTCCAACGCAAGCACATTGTTTTTGCCGTGCATGGCCTGCGCGCCGATCGCACCGACTTCCACGAAACGGTTCGCTGGGTGCGCGAGCGCGGCCATTACGCCGATGTGCGCGCCACCTTCGCGCGCGGCGATGCCGAATGGATCGCGCGCGACGCGGCCGCGACGGGAGCCGACGTCGTCGTCGCCGTGGGTGGCGACGGGACCGTCAACGAAGTGGTGAATGGCCTGGACGGCTACGAGACGGCGCTCGGGGTGCTGCCATTCGGCACGGCGAACGATTTCGCGCACCAGGCCGGCATTCCGATGAACGCGGATCATGCGATGGATGTTATCCTGCTCCGCAAGCCTGTCCTCATCGACACGGCTTCGCTGAATGGCCGGCGCTTTCTCAACGTCTCCACGGGTGGTATCGGCGCCCAGGCAACGGCGGAGACGCCGTCGCACGCCAAGGCGGCGTTCGGACAACTCGCCTACGCGATCTCGGGCATTCGCAAGCTGGCCCACTATCCGACGCGACGCGCGGTGTTCCGGAGCGGCGGCTTCGTGATGGAATGCGACTTCCTGATCTTCGCGGTCGGCAGCGGCCTCGCGTCGGGGGGCGGGCGACTCGTTACACCACACGCGTCCACGACCGACGGTCTGATCGACCTGTGCATCGTGGAGCACATGCCGCGCCGTGAGTTCGCGCGCACGGTGCTGCGTCTTCGCCGGGGCGAACACGTGGGCGAGGAAGGTGTCCACTATGTGCGCATGCACGAGCTCACGATCGAGGGTACGTCACCGATCAGCGTGAACGTCGATGGCGAGGTGTCGGATTCCATGCGCCTCGACTATCGCGCGCGTCCGAAGGACTTGTGGGTGTACGTGGTGCACAGACCGGGAGAGGGGCTGAAAGGAGTCTGAGGGTTTTCTGATCCGTAAAGAAACAGCCCGTGACTCTCGCCACGGGCTGTCCGGTCAAAGCGCGGGAGGTTACTTGCAGTACGCTTTGACCATCTGATCCGCGTTCGTCGAATACTGCGCTGCGTACCCGAGAATCTGCTGTGCGGTTTTCGGCTCGATGGATCCGCCACCGGGCATGTTGATCTGCACCTTGGTCATCAGATCCTGCGCCCGACGGGACATGGCGCAATTCTTCTTGGCGTTGGCTTCCTGCAGGATGTTCAGGCCGAGCGTGAAGGCGGACGCGCCGATGAAGAACTTCGCCGCGGCCGACGGTGAAGCCTTCTCGGACTCCTCCGCCAGCGCCAATGCCTTCTCGTAGTCCTCGTTGAGCTTGGTTTCCTGCGCCTTCTTGAATGCAGCCTGCGTGGGCCCGAGGAGCATGGCGCCCCACGTCTTCGGGTCCTCACCCGCCGCGATGGCGCCGCGGGCCAACGCGACAGCGCTGTCCGGCATGTTCAGCTCCACGAAGATCTGCGCGTGCATGAGCCGCGCATTGGGCTGGCTCGGGTTGATCGCGATGGCGCGGCGGATCGACTGCTCCGCCTGCTGCAGCTGTCCTGCCTTGCGTTCCAGCTGCGCCCTCAGCGCCCAGAACTCGGCGTTGTTCGGGTGTTTGCCGACCGCGCGCGCCGCCAGTTCGGCACCGCGCTGCGGAGACACGAGCGCCGCCGCCGCGATCTGCCGCTCGTAATACGTGGTGTCCGCCAGCGACGTGTCGCTGTTGACCATCCTCTCGCCAGCGGCCAGCGCCTGCTCATAGAGGCTGGGTGCAGTGATGCTGTCCGCGCCGGAAGCCGCGGCAAGCGAGAGGAGCCACTTCTGACGCAGGAGCGTCGGATCGCCGGGGTTCGACATCAGCAGCGTGTCGACCAGCGGGATCGCCACCAGGGGCTTGCCGAGGTTGGCGAGCGCCGCGACGACGTCCCTCTGCAGCTGTGTGTTCCACGGTTCCAGCGACATCAGCGTGATGAGCGCGCGAACGGCGTTTTCCTTGTCGCCCTTCGCGTCATACGCGGCATACTTGAACCGCGCGGCCCATGAGCTCCTCGGATCCAGACGGCTGATCTCCTCCGCGACGCGCAACAGCGAATCGGGGGGGAGCTTCATCGCCTGATACGCGCTCGCGAGGCAGATCCGCACCATGGTGGCGTTCGCATACTCCCGGATTCCCTCGTTCGCGGCCGCCACGGCGCGCATGTGGTTCTGATCGCGCAGCGCGTTCTCGCAGGCGCGGTTGTCCTCCAGCTGCTTCCGCGCCGCTTCGAGCGCCCGCTCGATATCCCGCGAGGCGTCGTCCGGCTCGCGCACGGTGAACGAGCCCAGTGGCTGCGCCACCGTCGGGTCGCGCGCGAGCAGCAGACGCGGCTCGATGACATAGCCCGCCGCCGTGCGAGTCACCTGTCCGTAGAGGATCTCGTCGGCGCGCAGGAGCCTCGCCAGCTCTTTCAGGTCGCTGGGACCGAGCGACGAATCCGCGCGATAGCCCGACGACTCGAGATAGTTGACGATGTCATTCTTCGGAATGACGTACAGAAAGCGCGGATTGGCGCCATTCGAAATGCGGCTGCGAACCGCATCCGCGACCTGGACACCCGCCAGGCGCTCATTGGCCGAGAATACCGCGATGAGAATTCGCGGTGTATCCTGAGTTGGCCCTCGACTCGTTTGTGCAGAGAGCGCGGCCGGCGCGCTCAGAAATCCGAGCGTCAGCGCGACCGCAGCCGATGCACGTCGCTGCATCACCTTCACGGTTCTAACCTCCCAATTCATAATCAGATGTACCCGTTTGTTCCGGACCGTGTTCCCTGCAACAAAACAACGCAACGAGTGGGCGAAGAGGGACTCGAACCCCCGACTTCCTGCGTGTAAGGCAGGCGCTCTAACCAACTGAGCTATTCGCCCTAGGACCGCAGGATCGCGAGAGGAATTAGCACGCAGTAGCCGACGACGAGCAGTACAGGCGCAATCGTCTCGCCGCCACGGGCGAGATCCGCATATCCGGCGAGAATCACCAGGACGGCGATCCCCCACCAGAGAAGCGGGCGCGAGCGCCTGGTCGCTTCGGCTTCTGCCATAAGCGATGGAGAATACCGGTACCGGAAAACCGTGTCAACGCGGTTTCCTGCCGAAAGTTACGATTTGATTAACGCGTATCCCCCGGGGGGAGGGCCCCTTCCCCAAGCAGGGCCTGAAGGGCCGACTCCCGGGCTGCCTGTTCGGCAGCGGCTTCCGCGTCCCGCATGCGGCGGAGACGCTCGCGATCCCGTCGTCGCCGTATCACGTACAGCGGTCCGAGAACGACGACGACGAGCACCCCGGCAATCGCCAGATTGCTGACGAGCGCCAGCACGCCGTACTGCGCGCGGGTGCGGTCGCGCCAGCGCTTCTCGAACCCGACCGAGGTGATCCCGAAGGCGAGGCGCAGCGCTCGTTCCATGGATTCGGTCTCACGCCAGCGGGCCAGGAAGAGCGCAAGACCCCGCCGCTGGTCGATGTTCGCCAGTTCCGCGACGGCGCGGTGTGCCAACGCGTACGCGGACTGCGCCGCGGTCGCTCCGCCACTGAACGAGCGCTCCAGTTCATCGAGCGTCGGCATGCCGCGAAGCGCCAGCGCCACGTTGGTCGCCAGGATGTCCTGGCGACCCCATTCGCCCGCGGCGTAGCTCGCATAGCCTTCGTCGAACCAGCGACGCGGCATGTCGCCGAGGTACTCGTGGAGCGCCAGGTGAGCGATCTCGTGGCGCAGCACCACCAGCGGGTCTCCCGCGTCGCCGCCCGCCCGGCTTCCCTGAATCACGATGCGTCGCGACTCGGGGAACGCGACTGCGCTGCCCCACTCGGGGGCGTTTCCGGCCCATTCGCGAAAGCGGCGATCGTCGGGAGCGATCGCGATCACTGCGCGCTGCACGGAGCGCGGCAGACCGGGAAAGGTGTCGGTGGTGACGGCGAATTCGGCGAGCGATGTCGCGAGCTGCCGGTCCTGGGGGAAAAAGAGAAAGGCGAAGCGACCGCGGTCGAGGCGCTCGGGAGCGTCTTGCGCCTGGAGCGTGCCGGCGATGTTCAGCGCGATCAGCGCCAACAGCCAGGTGTAAACGCCGCGGCGCAGCCACGTCCGCCACGAAGTCGCGGTAGTCGTCCGACGCGTCGCGCCGGCGCCTACGGCTCGCCTCCAGCTTCTACGGTACGAATCGCTTCCGCGCAACGCTTGCCCCACGGGTTGAACTTGTTGGCGGCGTATCCGTCGCGCCACGCCTGTTTCGCCTCGTCCTGCTGCCCGTTGAACCAGAAGGCGCGGCCGAGCTCGTAGTACGCTTCGATGAGATTGGGACCCAGCGCAATCGTCTTCTGGAAGAACGTCTGCGCATCCTCGAACATGTCCCGCTCGAGATACACCAGCCCGAGATAGAAGTGCGCGTACAGCGTGGCCTTCTTGTCGGTGCTCATACGCACCGCGCGCGACAGGTGCTCGATCGCCTCGCTGAAATTGTTCTTCTTGAACGAGATGTACCCCACGTTGATGCGCGCGAGCGCATTCTGCGGCTCCCGCATGAGCACGCGCTGGAACCAGGTGAGTGCCTCGTCGTATTTCTCCTGCAGCATCAGCGCCCATCCCAGTAATGCTTCGGACTGCGGATCGTTCGGCGACAACTCGATCGCCCTGCGCAGCGACTGCTCCGCACCGCCGTAGTCGCCAAGCGAGAGACGGCTCCAGCCTTTCTCGATGAACGTCGACGCGCCGATGTGGTCGGCGTGCACGACGGGCTTGTCCGCCGTGAACTCCGGCGCGAGTGTGATTCCCGCCTGCAGCGC
>JBOHTL010000250.1:0-14202 GCA_050733735.1 Gemmatimonadaceae bacterium | reverse complement strand
GAAGCCGATGCCCAGCGTCTCCCGCACGGTCGATGAGGCGCCGTCGCAGCCGGCGAGATAGGCCACGTCGCAGCTTTCCCCGGAGCCGTCGGGCCGCCGGAGCGACGCCCGCACTCCGCCGTCGTGTTGCGTGAAGCCGAGCAATTCCGTTTGCCGTTCGACTTTGACGCCGCTGGCGGCGAGTCGCTCGATGAGTAATCGCTCATGGGCGTCCTGCGCAAAGACCAGGGCGAAGGGATATGGGCTGAGCCCCGTTCCGATGCGCCGCAATGGCACACTCGCGGCGCGTGTCCCCTTCACCCAGAAGTTGAGCTTCGCAACCATGACGCCGCCCGCGATGACCGCGTCGGCGACGCCGAGCTGGTGGTAGAGCTCGAGGGTGCGCGCCTGGACGGCGAGGGCGCGCGATGTGGTTCCCGGTTCCGCGGTCCTGTCGATGATACGCACCGGCACACCGAGTCGGGTCAACCAGAGCGCGAGCACGAGACCTGTCGGGCCCGCTCCAACGATCAGGACGGGAGGGTCGGTCATCTCACGCCGGACGGCTCGAGTGTCGTCAGGCGACAGACGACGAGATCGCGAACAGGAAGCCGTCCGGATTCACGCACCCGGCACGCCCCATGAGCCCGGCCAGCTATCTGTCGGTAGCCCGCATGCGAAACCACTCAGCGAGAAATGCCGTGACATCGTCGCGAAAGAGTGCGTGACCGTTGTCGCCCAGCGTGATGATGCTGAAATGGTCTCGCGCCGGCGATGCACGCAGGCGCGCGATACTGGCGTCGATTCTCACCTGCGTGTCCGCGCCGCCGAAGACGAACAGTACGGGCGAGGCGACGCGATTCCAGTATGGCATCGGATCGAAATCTCCCATACTCGCGAGATACCCCACGACCCAGTGCGTGGAATCGAGAGGGACCGTACGCAGCGCATACGCAAGCGGGCCGCCTTCCTCCTTTGCCCGTGCCGCCGCGCGGGCGTACGCGGCCCAACCCCGGAGACCACCAACGGCCGCGAACAGGCTGCCGTACACCTCGCGTAACCGCTGCTGCGCAGTATCGGTCAGGGGCTGATTCCGGCGCTCGGCCTCGATCACGAGCTCGTCGACGATCTGATCACGCAGAGTCGCCGTGCCGCCGGAGATGACAGCCGTGAAGCTCACGGCCGTATCTTCACTCGCGACCACCGACGCGATGTAGCCTCCCTGGCTGAAGCCGATGATGCCGATGCCCGCGCTGTCGACATCGGGCTGACGGCGCAGGAAGCCGACACCCGCCTTCACATCGGCGGCAAGATCCTGGACCGACGACGTGCGCCAGTCGCCGGATGATCGGCCGCTACCCCTCTTGTCGGGGTAGAGAACGACGATACCGCGCTGTGCGAGCGCTTCGGCATACGCGGTGGTCCACGGATTGTCGCGCGTGCTCGAGCCCGAGCCATGAACGATGACGACGGCAGGGACTCGCCGCGCGGGACCGGGGAAGGGGCTCAGCAGGGTTGCCGCGATCTCCACGTCTCCGGCGCGGTAGACCACCGCGCGCCGCTGAACGGAATCGCGCCGTGCCGGCTGCGCCGAAAGCGCTTGCTGCATGAATGCGCAGCATGCCAAAACCAGATATCCGGTGGCGGCGAAGCGCGACACTTTCGTCATCGAGTTGGCGGTGGTCCGCCCGTCGCGCCGTTCAGAAAGGGCAGTACGGTCGGAACGAACGCGGGCGCCAATGCCATCTCGTAGTGCGTCACGTTCGGCAGGATGGCGAGACGGTTCGTCGCCATGTGCTCTCGCATCCATCCGGCGTCCTTCTGCCCGCCGCCGAGAAGCTTATAGAATTGCATGATGTGCTCGAGACGGTACATGTCGCTGTCCCCGAAGACAAGAAGGGTCGGCATGGTCAGCTTCTTCACGTCTGCCGACCAGTCGTACGGTGTCCGCATCCACTCGCCCATCAGGTCGAGCAGCTTCGGAAAATCTTCCTTCTTCGGCGCGACCGCCATGTATGAGTCGTAGATCGGTGTTCCCTTGAACTGGTCCGCAATCTTCCCGCTGACGGCGGCCTGTTGCGGCAGCATCTCGGGATAGAAACCGTCCTGCGCGAAACCGGCGGAGACGAGCACGAGCCGGCGCACGAGCCCGGGGTGCTGCGCCGCGAGCCGGAATGCGATCCCTCCGCCCATGGAGTATCCGAGCACGTCCACCTGAGGGTACCCCAGCTCCCTGATGAGAGTTGCCATGTCGTTGCCCACGTCGATGTAGTTCATGGGCCGGTCGGTCAGCGCGGTGCGGCCGTGCCCGTACAGATCGACGGCGATCACCTGCCGGGTCTTCGCGAGCTCGGGTATGCCGGGGGCGAACATCCCGATGTTCCCCAGCCCGCCGTGGAGCAGGAGCAGCGGCTCGCCCTGGCCGCGGATCTCATAGTAGTAGTTCACCCCGTTTGCGGTGACGTAGCCGGTTTTCGACGGCGCGGGCAGCGTCTGCGCGCCGGCGATGCCGGCCAGCGCGATGAGCGCGATCAGAGAGAGCGTGGCGACGCGGAATGAAGTGGTAGAGCGCATGGCGGTGTTCTCCGTTTGTGGTCCAATACTTGGACGGCGAATGCCGGAGAAAATCATCGGTAGGGTGCGGACGGCCTGACCATGTAACGCCGCCGTACTTCCGCGACTGAACCGACGACGAGCTTTTCGAGCACCGACGTATCAAGATCAGCAAGCTGTCTGAAGTACAGACACGACTTGCCCATCTTGTGCTTCCCAAGCCTGGCCAGCAGGGATCTTTGCTTCTGTCCTTCGGCTATCACGTAGACCACCAGTTCTCGACCGCGGATGGCAAAGGCCGCCAAAGGGGCTTCGCCGGTTCGACCGCTTTCGTAGGTATATCGGTAGGAGCCGTAACCGACCATGCTGGGCCCCCACATGCGTGGTGTTTGCCGGGTCACCTTCCGGAACAGAGCCATCAACTCACGGCAGTCCGCCTGTTGCTGCGCATTGGCTCTCGAGGCGATGTAGTCACCGACGCTGGCGCCGGTTGGCTTGGTTTTGTTCTCGGCCATTGAGATAGTCCGCGATCACAGGTTCTCGGCGCCTGACGCGCCGGGCTCGAGCCGCGGCGTTTCATATAGGATGCTGCCCGGTTGCGCGCGCCGACAAGAGCCACCCCCGCGGGCTTCAACCGAAACTTCGCGTCGCCCGGCACCGTTTCTCTTGACAGCGACAGGAACCGGCAATAAGGTGTTCTGTCGATAGCTACAGAAACCATCCCGGAGCTCACGTGCCTCCACGGCCACAGACGGATGCCCTGCGGGGCTCGCTCGACCTGCTCGTGCTCAAGACGCTTTCGCTCGCGCCCATGCACGGCTGGGGGATCAGCCAGCGCGTGCAGCAGATCTCGGACGGCGTGCTCGAAGTGAACCAGGGCTCGCTCTATCCGGCGCTGCAGCGGCTGGAGAAGGTCGGGCTGATCACGAGCGAATGGGGGACGACCGACAACAACCGGCAGGCGCGCTACTACCGCCTCACCCCCGCCGGTCGCCGCGCGCTTGGCGCGGAGCTGGAGAGCTGGCGACGCTTTGCCGCCGGCCTCGAGGCAGTCCTGCGCGTCTCCTGACGCCGCGCCCTCATCACCGGAGCATCCCCATGAAATGGTTTCACGCCGCGAAAGCGCGGTTGCGCCTTCTCCCCCGGCGCGCCGCCGAGTCCAGGATCGACCACGAGATCCGCTTCCATATAGAAATGGAGACGGACCGGCTGGTGCGCGAGCAGAAGCTCGACCGCGACGAGGCGCGCCGGCGCGCGCTCGTCACCTTCGGCGGAGCGCAGCAGCACCGCGAGACGCTGCGCGAAGGGCGGGGCACATCGTCGCTCAACGGCCTGTCGCTGGACCTCAAGCTCGGGGCGCGGATGCTCGTGAAGTATCCGGGGCTCACCATCGTCGGCGGCCTGGCGATGGCGTTCGGCATCTGGTTCGGCGCGGTGACCTTCGAGATGCTCGGCATCGTCACGACCACGAAGCTGCCGCTTCCCGACGCCGATCGCATCGTGCAGATCGATATCGAGGATGTGAAGGCGCAGAAGCCCGAGTCAAAAGCGCTGTACGACTTCCAACGGTGGCGCTCCTCGCTCCGATCCGTCACCGATCTCGGCGCCTACCGTGATCTGAGCGCCAACGTCGTCGGCGCCGACAGCGCCGCGCTACCCGCGGCTGCGGCCGAGATCAGCGCCTCGGCATTCCGCATCACCCAGGAGCGCCCGCTGTACGGACGCGTCCTCACCGAGGCTGACGAAAGGGCCGGAGCACCGCCCGTCGCCGTCGTCGGGTACGAGCTGTGGCGAGATCGCCTCGGCGCCGACCCGAACATCATCGGGCGCAGCGTACGGATCGGGGGCGGTTATGCGACCGTGGTCGGCGTGATGCCCGAGGGCTTCGGATTCCCGCTCGCGCACGGGTTGTGGATGCCATTCCGGACCGACGGGGCGGACGTCGCGCCCAGGAGCGGCCCGTCGATCACCGTCTTCGGCAAGCTCGCGCCGGGCGCGACGTTCGAGACGGCCCAGGCGGAACTGACGTCGTTCGGCAGGCGCCTGGCAGCAGAGTCTCCCGCGACCCATGCGCAGCTGGAGCCGCGCATCAAGGGGTACGGCCAGCCGGGAGGGCCCGGGCCCGACGAGCTTGTGATGACCATCGTCATCTACACCTTCATCGTCGTGCTGCTCGTGGTCGTGTGCAGCACCGTAGCGCTGCTGCTGTTCGCGCGGGCCGCGTCGCGCGAGAGCGAGATCCTCGTGCGCAGCGCGCTGGGCGCCACCCGCGGCCGCCTGGTGACGCAGCTGTTTGCCGAAGCGCTGGTGCTGGGCGGCGTGGCCGTCGTCGTGGCGCTGGCCGCAGCGCAGTTTGCGCTCAGCAACTGGGGAAGGGCGTATCTGGAAGCCAACTACGACCAGCTTCCCTTCTGGTACGAGTTCAACCTCTCGCCGATGACGGTGCTCGTCGCGTGCGGGCTCGCGGTTCTGGGCGCGGCGATCGCCGGGATCATCCCGGCGCGCAAGATCACTCGAGGGCTCGGCACACAGCTCAAGGTCGGCACGGCCGGCGGCGGCGGGGTGAAGTTCGGCGGTGTGTGGACGGCCGTCATCGTCGTGCAGGTTGCCCTCACGGTCGCGCTTCCCGCCGTGGTCATGCTGCTCAGGAGCGAGACCAACCGTGTGGAATCGTACGACATGGGATTCGCCGCGGACCGGTATCTCGGAGTCGACGTCGCCATCGACCAAACGGGCGAGGCCACCGCCGCGACGCGCGCGCGCTTCACGCAGCTGCTCGAGACCTTCCGACAGCGACTGGAGGCAGAGCCCGGAGTCGCCGGTGTCACGTTCGTCGACCGGTTGCCGAGCGAATGGCACTCCGCGCGCCTGGTGGCGCTCCCCTCGCTCGGCGAGGAGGAGAGGTACCCCGTGATGACCGCATCCATCGATCCGTCGTACTTCGCCGTGCTGCAGCAGCCCCCCAAGGCAGGTCGCGCATTTTCCGCGGCGGACGTTGGCCCGGATTCGCGCGTCGTGGTGGTGGATCAGGCGTTCGTGGATTCGGTGCTCAAGGGACGGAACCCGATCGGCGAACGAATCCGGATCGGCACGTGGAGCCAGTTCGATTCCGCCGCCACGGACATCCCGTTGTACGAGGTCGTGGGCCTGGTGAAGGAACTGGGAATGTCACCGTCCGCGATGCCGCAGCGTTGGCCCGGCCTCTACTTCCCGGTCGCCCCCGGAAGTCAGGGCGCACTGCACATGATCGTGCATGCGCGCGGCGACCCGTTATCCATCGCGCCGCGCCTGCGCGAGCTGGCGACACAGGTCGATCCCACGCTGAACATCGGAACGCTGCAGCGGATGGATCGGGTCATGGACGATCAGCTCTGGTTCAACCGGTTGTGGATCCGCATGATGCTGGGATTCACGTCGATCGCGCTGTTGCTCTCGCTTGCCGGTATCTACTCCGTGCTGTCGTACACGGTTGCGCGCCGCACGCGCGAGATCGGGGTGCGCGTGGCGCTGGGCGCGAGCGCGCGTCGCGTCATCACGTCCATCTTCCGGCATCCGCTCACGCAGGTGACGAGTGGAGTGGTCGGTGGAGTCATCCTGATCATCCTGGCGGCGAAGGCCGCCAGCAACACGACGCAGTTCGAGGGGACGGGGGTCGGCGTGCTGACGGCCGGCGACTACGCGCTGCTCGTGGGGTACGCGATCCTGATGCTCGCCGTGTGCGCGCTCGCGTGCATCGTGCCTACGTGGCGAGCGCTTCGGGTGCAGCCGACGGAAGCACTTCGGGCCGAGTAGCGGAACCGCTCGAAGCGGTACCGCGCGTCCGGACACCGACGCGGGACGAGCAAGGCCGCGGGCGGTTTTGGTCCCCCTGGTGACTGAAACTATCCTTTCCACTAGGCCGTCTAGTGTTGGTATGAGTCGTATTCTGTCGGTGAAGGCAGTCGCAGTACGGATGGGTTTGCTGGGCGCCCTGGGGGCAAGCGCGCAGGCGCAGGGTCCCCAAACGCCCTCGATAGTGCCCGCCAATGCCGACCGCCCGGTCGAAGTGGAGCTCGTCACCGCGGCGCGCGCCGTGGTGCCCGGCGAGACGACGTGGGTCGCGCTATCGACGACCGAAACTCGGCGAGCGCGAAGGACATCGCGGGAGCCACGAACTATGTTCGCGCCGCGCTCGACTCGGGGCTGGCAGGCCGCCCGATCGCCGTCGCCCAGACCCAGCCCTATGGCTGCGAGGTGAAGTACTGAGCGCAGACGGAGAACGTCTTGCAGGAATGACAACGATGTGATAGTGTAGCAGTAGACAGTCTATCCCCTAGTCTTTCTACTGCCACCGCGTTCGCAATGACCAGCCGCAGGCGCGAGCTGCTCCCCGGCACGCTCGACATGCTCATCCTGAAGACGCTGAGCGTCCAGACCATGCATGGCTATGGTGTGGCGCAGCACCTCCAGCGCCTCTCCGCCGACGTCATCCAGGTCGAGGAAGGATCGCTGTATCCGGCGTTCCACCGCATGCGGCAGAAAGGCTGGATCAAAGCCGAGTGGCGGCAGACGCCCAACAACCAGCGCGCCCGCTACTACTCCATCACCCCTCTCGGCCGAAAGCAGCTGACCGACCAGGAGCAGGGTTTCGACGAGCTCATGGCCGCCGTGAAACGCATCATGCGCTTCGCCTAGAATCCACTCCCATCATCGGTCGGAATCAGGAGGCCCCATGCGCGAGTTTCTCGCACGAATTGTCGATTGGTTCCGGCGTGACGCGCTTGAACGAGAGCTGGCCGAGGAGCTGCAGTTCCACCGGACACGGCTCGAGCAGGAGGCGATCGCCAACGGAACGTCCCCCGCGGACGTGCGCCACGTCGCTCGCCGGAGGTTCGGCAGCGAGATGCGCGTCACGGAGAGCACCAGGGACCGATGGTCGATCGCTGCGCTCGACGTCGTCCAGCACGACGCGCGTTATGCTCTGCGCGGCCTGATTCGCGCGCCGGCGTTCTCGCTGACGATCGTCGCGACGCTGGCGCTCGGCATCGGTGCCAACGCCGCGATGTTCAGTATCGTCGACAGACTCTGGTTTCGCCCCGTCGATCTGATCCGGAACGAGGCCACGGTGAGCCGCGTGTATCAGCAGTGGGTTGCGGACGGCCAGCTCGTCACCGCCTCGAGCATGCCATACCAGCGGCACGTCGACGTCCGTGACCGGACCACGGTGTTCTCCGACGTGGCCGGGTACTCCGAGTTTCCGGTCGGCGTGGGCGAGGGAGACGCGGCACGCGAGCGACCCATCGCGGCAGTGAGCGCGTCCTTTTTCCGTTTCTTCGATGCACAGCCGGTTGCCGGCCGGTTCATCGTCGAATCCGATGATACGCCGCCGGTCGGCGCCGCGGTCGCAGTCCTGACCTACGACTTCTGGCAATCGGAATTCGGTCGGCGCAACGTCGTCGGTGAAATGCTGCAGGTCGGCGACGTTCGTGCGGAGATCATAGGCATTGCGCCGCGCGGCCTGGGTGGACTCGACGACTTCAGGCCTCCTGCCGTGTTCATTCCCGCGGCGACGCTCGGGCGTGCGCGCGGGCTGTCCGCGAGCGCGGTGGCCAGCTTCTACAGATACCATCCGTGGAACTCGGTCGTGACGCTCGTTCGGCGCAAGCCGGGGGTGTCGATCGAGGCAGCCGAGGCGGAAGTCACACGGGTCATGCATGCGAGCTGGGACACCGAGCGTGTCTCCCGGCAGATCGGCATGTTCCGCGACGCGCAGTCGAAGTCGGCTGCCGATGCGCGCCTGCGCGCGCCACTCGGCGGCGTTCGGCGCGCGGCCGGGCCCGATCGCCCTCCCGAGATGCAGTCGCTTTTCTGGATCAGCGGGGTCGCGTTCCTGGTGCTGGTCATCGCCTGCGCGAACGTCCTGAACCTGATGCTGGCGCGGGCGCTGAAGCGGCAGCGCGAGATCGCGATGCGCGTCGCGCTGGGCGTGTCGCGTGGGCGGCTGCTGATGCAGGCCGTCACCGAAGGGACGATCCTGGCACTCGTCAGTGGTGCGGCGGGCCTGGTGGTGGCGCACTGGGGCGCCGCCGCGATTCGCGCGCTCTTCATCGATGATGCGCAAGCCGTGGCCGGCGTTGCGACGGACATACGCACGCTGCTCGTGGTCTTCGGGTTGTCGCTGCTCGTCGGCCTGGTTACGGGGCTTGCGCAGCTGTTCCTCGCGCAGAAGGGCGATCTCGCCACCACGCTCCGCGCCGGCGGCAAAGCAGTCGGCGCGCCGCGCGCCCGGTTTCGAACGGCGCTCCTGGTGCTTCAGGGCGCCCTGTCCGTCGTGCTGCTGGTCGGCGCCGCGCTCTTCATCGGCAGCCTGCGGGCCGCGCAGTCCGTGCCGAAGGGATATGACCTGGCGCAGGTCCTCGTCGTGTCGCCGGTGTTTCGCAGCGGTACCGCCGGAAACGATGCTCGCGCCGCGCACCAGTCGTTGATCGAGAGCACGCGCGCCTTGCCAGGAGTCGCGCACGCCAGCCTTGTCTCGGGTGCGCCGCTCTGGAGAACCGGGCGGTGGCCGATCTTCGTGCCCGGCATCGACTCCGTGAGCCGGTTGGGCGAGTTCACCGCCAACGCCGTTTCCTCCGACTATTTCGCCGTGATGGGCACGCGCATCGTGCGTGGCCGTCCCATCATGGCGGCCGACAACGCCGCGGCCGCTCCGGTGGCGGTGGTGAGTCGGGGGATGGCCGAAGCGCTCTGGCCGGGGCAGGACGCGATCGGCCGATGCATGCGCGTCGGTGCCGACACCATGCCGTGCACTACGGTCGTCGGAGTCGCCGAGAACATCATGCAGAGCAACTACCAGTTGGGTGCGCCGAAGCTGTATCACTATTACCTGGCGGTCGATCAGATACCACCCACAGGCCCGCGTTTCCTGCTCGTCAACGTGGCCGGGGCGCCCGCGATCGAGACCGAGCGGGTGCGGAAGGCGTTGCAAGGCGAGATGCCGGGGAGCTCGTTTGTCACCGTGCGTACCATGGAGTCCCTGCTCGATGGCACATACAGGACATGGCGTCTGGGCGCGTCGATGTTCCTGTGCTTCGGCCTTCTCGCGTTGATCGTCGCTGCGGTCGGCCTTTATGGGCTGATCGGTTACGAGGTGACGCAGCGCATGCACGAGCTCGGGGTGCGCGTCGCACTCGGGGCTCGGCGGCAGGACATCATTGGTCTCGTGGTAGGACGAACGATCAGGCTCACGATCGCCGGGATTGTGCTCGGCGGTTCCGCCGCGTTTGTTGCCGCGCGCTGGCTGGAGCCGTTGCTGTTCCGGCAGTCGTCGACCGACGCGCGCGTGTACGGTCTCGTGGGCGCGATGATGCTGCTCGTGGCAGTGCTCGCGAGTGCGGTGCCTGCGCTGCGAGCGTCGCAGGCAGACCCGAACCGGAGCCTGCGATCGGACTGAGTGCCTGAGAGGGGCGAAGATGTCAGGCAACTCGCAGCGCGATAAATCAGGGCGTCGCGGTGCCGGTGAGCTGTCGGTTGCGGCCATTGGCGTCCACGACGAAGAGCTGGTGCGCGCCGCCGATGTCGTAGCAGAAGGGATCTTCGAGCCGTCGGGAGACCAGGCGGCCTCGTAGCTGGTATTGCGGAGAGGGGTGATGGCGACTGGGTCGGCTCCGTCGAGTGTGGCGATGTGGATCGGACTGCCTCTTGCACGCCGGCCAGCATCCGTCCCGATGGAGGCCCATATGCATCGAACAATCGCCCCTTACGCCCTGCTCGCCGTCGCGCTCGGGTGTGCCGACGCTCCGCGATCGAGCGACACCTCCGCCGTCGTTCCACCATCCACCATGGACACCGGCAGCTCAGGCGGTTCGGTGGTGCCTGGCGAGGGCGGTCTCGCGCTTGGCCGCCAGATCTTTCAGGGGCAGGCCGCGGGCGGACTCTGCCAGACTTGTCACGGCATGGATGCGAAGGGCACGCAGCTGGGCCCTGACCTGACTGATGCCAATTGGCTGAACACCGACGGAACGCTCGCTGGGATCACGCAGGTCATCAGGACAGGAGTGGCGACACCAAAGCAGTATCCCGGTCCGATGCCGCCCATGGGCGGTTCGCAGCTCACCGACGACCAGATTACGGCCGTTGCCGAGTATGTGAAGTCGCTGAGTGCCTGAGCAGAGCCAATCGCGACATCGCTGACGGCCCCGGGCTCACCCGCGTGATGCCAGCGGGCGATCCGGTGTTTCGGTGGTGCCTGCCAGCTCATCGAGCGCGGCGCGCGTGACGTTCGTTTCGACGTGCGCGCTCCCCAGCAGGCGCTCCTGCGCGGCAAGTGCGTCGCGCAGGATCCGCCGCGCTTCGGTAGGTCGTCCCGCGACCGCCAGTACCGTCCCCAGCGTCCGTGCAAAGATCTGGGTGTAGGGATGGTCACCCCGCACGCGCTGGTTCGTTTCCAGCGCGGCGCGCGCGAGCGAGATGGCTGCGTCGTGCTGCCCCAGGGCGCTTTTCACTTCCGCGCGCAACCGCTGCACCGCGGCCAGCCGCAGCTCCGTGCCGCGCAGCCGGCTGAGACGCCTGGCGGCGTCGTCCGCCACGGAGTCGGCCTCATGGAAACGCTTCAGCGCCGTGAGAAAGCCGACATAGTTCACCGTTGTCGACAGCACGCGGGGATGGTTCGCCCCCAGCACGCGCGTTCCCGCGGCGAGTGCCCGGAGCGTCCACGATTCCGCCTCCTGATACTGGCCCAGTGCACCGTGCACCCACGCCATGTTGTGATAGCTGTTGTACGTGCTGGGATCATCCGGGCCGAGCCGGCGCTCCCGGATATCGGTCGCGCGCCGCTGCATCTCCAAGGCGTCTTCATTCCGCCCCATATCCTGCAGCAGCAGCGACAGGTCGCTCAGGATGTCCGCCACCATGGCGTGGTCGGCACCGAGCAGACGCTCGCGGATTTCGAGCGACTCGACAAAGAGCGACTCGGCGACGGCGTAGTTCCCCATCCGGCGGCGGGCCGACCCCTGGCGATTGAGGCTGACGGAAAGCGGCATGGTGGGGCGACCGGCACGGCGCCGGATCCCGACGGCCACGGCCGCGAAGCTGTCCGCCGCTTCGTCACGTCCGCTTTCCACCGCCGTGTTGCTGAGGTCATCGAGGATGTCGGCCGAGACCGAGTCATCCTGCGGCACGGCGGTGCGACGAAGCGCAAGCGCGTGTCTCAGCGTGGAATCCGCGGCGGCGAAGCGGCCGATCTCGAAGTACACCTTGCCGATCACGCCCGCGAGCCGCGACCGCAGTTCGGGGTCGCCGATGGCCATCGAGTCCAGCCGAAGCGAGCCGCGCTCGAGCAGTTCGCGCGCCGTAACCTCGCGACCCTGCGCCAGGTTCGGGTCTGAGGCCGTGAAGAGATCGATGAGAAAACTCGAAACCTGTCCCGCCTGCCGTGCCGCGATACGCTGCCGGTCGCGTTCCGTGCTCAGGCGAAGAGTGTACATCACGGTGAGCAGGACGACGAGCAGCAGCGCACCCGAACCTGCGCCGACGGCCGCGCGATTGCGCCGTACGAACTTGCCCGCGCGATAGCCCCACGAATCCCGCCGGGCCAGCACCGGTTCGCCATCGGCCTGGCGCCTGAGGTCTTCCGCGAGCGCCGCCACCGACGAGTAGCGCCGCGCGGGATCCTTGTGCATCGCCTTCAGCACGATGGTGTCGAGGTCGCCCCGCAGCTCACGGGACCATGCGTGGCCGGCGACGCTCGACAGCAGCGGGTCGTGCTCGAGGACCAGGCGCTCCACGTTCCCGCCGTCGACGCCCGGCACGACGAAGGGATTCCGGCCGGTGAGCAGCTCGTACAGCACCACGCCGAGCGAGTACACGTCCGATTGCACCGTGACGCGCTTGCCCGCGATCTGCTCGGGGCTGGCATAGGCCGGCGTCAGCAGGCGGCCGGCAGCGCCGGTCTCGGTCGCGGCGGCATGCTCGGCGTCGATCAGTTTGGCGATGCCGAAATCCACGAGCTTGGGATTCCCGTCCGGCGTGACCAGGATGTTCGACGGCTTGAGGTCGCGGTGCACGACCAGTGACTCGTGCGCGCGCTGCACCGCGTCGCACGCTCTGCGGAACAGCTGCAGCCGGGCGTCGAGCCCCAGCTGATTGCGGTCGGCGTATGCGGTGATCCCGTCGCCGTCCACGTACTCCATCACGAAATAGGGCGTACCGTCCGGCGTTTCGCCGGCATCGAGCAGGCGGGCGATGAACGGGTGCTCGAGGTCCGCCACGATCTGTCGTTCCGCCAGGAATCTGATCTTCCGCTCGGGACTCCCGAAGCCGCCGCGCAGGAACTTGATGGCGACCCTGCCCTCGTACCGTCCATCGGCGCGCTCGGCGAGGTACACGGTGCCCATTCCCCCGTGTCCGATCTCCCGCAGCAATCGCCAGTGCGCGATCATGCTGCCCACGCGCGAGCCTTCGGCCGCGAGGTCCTCGACCGCCGAACGGACCGCGCCTTCGATCACGTCGGCGCCGGCGTCATGACGATCCGCCTCGAGCAGCCGCGCGAGGTCCGCGCGCATGTCCTCGTCCGGGCACGCGCGCCGCAGCCACGCCGCCTGTTCTGCCGCGGGCTGCGCGGCGCCCTCCTCGAACAGTGCCTCGATGCGACGCCACCGTTCGGCGGAGCTCACTGCCCGTCTCCGAGCATGTCACGCAGCCAGGCGCGCGCGAAGCGCAGGTCGCGGTGCACGGTGGCTTCCGCGATCTCGAGCGACTCGGCGACCTCCGCGTAGCTCAGTCCGGCGAAGTAATGCAACTCGATCACCTGCGCCTTGCGCGGATCTTCGGCGGCCAGGCGCGTGAGCGCGCTGTCGAGCGCGAGGATGTCGACGGGGTCGGACACCTCCGGCGACGCGATCGATTCGAGTGACACATCGGAGGCCTCACCGTGACGCTTGATCCGGCGATGCGCTCGTGCGTGATCCACCAGGATGCGACGCATCGTCGTCGCGGCGATCGCGAAGAAGTGGCGGCGGTCCTTCCATGCGGCGCTGGTGCCCACGAGGCGCAGATACGCCTCGTGCACGAGCGCGGTGGTCTGCAGCGTGTGCCCCCCCGCTTCCCCTTTCAGGTGTCGCCGGGCAATTGTCTGGAGCTCCGCGTACACGAGCGGCATGATCCGCTCGAGCGCGCCGGCGTCGCCGGACCGCCATGCGTGCAGGAGCCCAGTGATCTCTCCGCTGTCTTCTGCCGTGAGAGACTCCTTGCGAAGGGGCGAACGTACAGAAAGGAGGACGGAGCCGCGCCGGACGTTGGCGGGCGTCGCCAGTCGAATCCAGCATGATGCCAGCCAGCGGTTTCGGCAAGGGCGCTGGGAATGACCCGTTCACGAGTGCCTCCAGATGAATCGGGATGAACCCCGTCATCGAGAAAAGCGCCAGAACCCGCGTGCGACCCTCACGGCAGGTTTGCCTTGGACGTCAGGGACGAAATCAGTATCGAGGTGCTGACATGGCGTTCTTCGAAAACAACGGTGGCCGCGATCACATCCTCGTGGCTATCGATATCTGAAGCCCAAGGCCGCCTAACACCACTGTTAGCCCGCGAGCGCTCACGGGCACTCGGCGCGCGGCGCGGGTCGCGCAACCAGCACCCGCGTCGGCCGGAACTCTCGCGTGTACCGGCCCACCTCCGGGCCCGCGGTCAGGG
>JBOHTL010000249.1:0-2746 GCA_050733735.1 Gemmatimonadaceae bacterium | reverse complement strand
TCGCAAATGATCTTGGCGCGGACCTTCGCGGCGTTCTTGCTGGTGATGACGTTCTCGAGCGCGGCCGGGACGAGCACGTCGACGTCCAGCGTCAGCAGCTCGTCGTTGGTGATCGGGGCGGCCCCCGGGAATCCTTCGAGGTTCCGCGTCTTGCGCACGTGGGCCAGCGCCGCATCGATGTCGATTCCCTTCTCGTTGTAATAGCCGCCCGTCTTGTCGCTGATCGCGACGATCCTGCAGCCTTCCTTCGACAAGAGGTTGGCCGCCACGGAGCCGACGTTGCCAAAGCCCTGCACCGCGACCGTCGTGCCCTGGATCGGCATGCCGAGGTGCCGCAGCGCTTCCTTCGTCACGATCATGCATCCGCGACCCGTGGCTTCCCGCCGACCCAGCGAGCCGCCCATCTCCACGGGCTTCCCGGTCACCACCGCCGTGACCGTGTGCCCCATGCGCATGGAGTAGGTGTCCATTACCCACGCCATCACGCGCTCGTTGGTATTCACGTCCGGCGCCGGGACGTCCGAGTCGGGTCCGAGCGTGGCGACGATGCCGGCGGTATACCGCCGCGTCAGGCGCTCCAACTCGCCGACGCTGAGCTTCGACGGATCGCAGAGGACGCCGCCTTTCGAGCCGCCGAATGGCAGGTTCACGACGGCACACTTCCACGTCATCCACGCCGCGAGCGCCTTCACTTCCTCCATCGTGACGGCGAGGTCGAAGCGGATGCCGCCCTTCGCCGGTCCGCGCGACGTGTTGTACAGCACCCGATACCCGGTGAACACCTCGACCTCGCCGCTATCCATCATCACCGGACACGACACGGTGATCTCCTTCTCGGCGTGGCGGAGCACCTTGTACAGCCCGGGCTCCAGATCCAGCAGTTCCGCGGCCCGATCGAAGCGCATCATCATCGCCTCGAACGGGTTTTCCTCATTCAGAAAACGATCCTTGTCCGGCCGAACGATTTTTTCGGTAGGAAGTCGGAGATCGGTAGCCATGGTGGGATGATGCTGTGACGCCGGCGTCAGCCGGCGGTAGTCGCAGCGGATGCGCTGGCATCGATCACGCGCTGTACGAGGCGATTCACTTCCTCCACCCCCTGGTCCACCACGAGTTGCTGTGAAACATACCATAGCCGGCTCGGCCCCGGCCACCGGCCAGCGAGCTTGACGGCGTCCTTCAGGGTGCACACGGCAAGGCCGTCCGACGGAACACGCAGGGTCGCGTCGCGAATGTCCGCGTCTGAGAACGCGTGATGATCGCGATGCGTCTCGAGCGTCACCTGCGCGCCCAGATGCTCGAGCTGCCGTTTGAACAGTTCCGGCTCTCCGATAGCGGCGATCGCAAGCACCGGGGCGCCGCGCAGACGATCGAGAGGCAGGGTGAGAGGCGACCCGTCACGCGTGTCTTCCACGCTGACGAGCTCCTTCGGCAGGATGCTCACCGACACGATGGGGACGCCAGGAACCTCCGCGCGCACCATGCCGAGGGCGTGCTCGGCTTCCACCAGCGACGCCGCCTTTCGCGTCAACACCAGCAGATCCGCGCGCCTGGCCGCGCTGAGCCGTTCGCGCCAGGGTCCGGCGGGCAGCAGGCGACGCGGTCGGAGCACTTGTTCGGCGCTGAGAAGTACCACGTCTGCGTTGCGCGCGATGCGCCGATGCTGGAACGCGTCATCCAGCACGACGACGTCGGCGCCATAGCTCTTTGCTTCCCGGATCGCGGCCGACCGATCGGGATTCACGAACACGGGAATGTCCGGGTTGAGCCGTCGATGGACTTCGATCTCGTCGCTGCCATAGCCACGCAGCGCGATGGCGGGTTTGGCGCGCCGGCTCAGTCCGCTGGCGAGAAATGCCGCGAACGGAGTCTTGCCCGTCCCGCCGACGGTGAGGTTGCCGACGCTGATCGTCGGCAGCGCGGGCGCATGGCTTGGCAGCACACCGGTATCGTAGAGACGCGCACGCGCGCTCACGGCCGCGGTGTACGCCTTCGAGAGCGGCCATAGCGCCGCCCGTACGACGATGTTCCCCGCACTGCGGCCGTACCAGAGGCTCTCGATGCTCGGGATGCCTCTACTGAGCCGCCGCAGTCTGTCCCGCCCTTTCGATCCCGGCACGAACACGCTCCGTGTGATCCGTGGCCTCGCGCGCGGCGTCTGCCACGACCCGAATCGGGTTGTCGTAAGCTACCGTGACGCGCGCAAACGGCTTCGGAATCATGAACCGGTCCCACGATTTCAGGCGCCATGCGCGATCCGCCCAGGCTGCGACGGGAACCATGGCGGCACCCGTTCGCTGCGCGATCACCGGCGATCCGGGCGCGACGCTTCCGGCAGGGCCACGCGGTCCATCGACCGTGACCGCGAGATCGTGCCCCGCCTCGACGATGCGGCACGCGCCGAGCAGCGCCCGCGCGGCGCCGCGAGACGTCGATCCGCGAACCGTGCGAAAGCCGAGCGCGTGCGCGATGCGCGCAATGATCTCGCCGTCGCTGTGCTGGGAGATGATCAGCGCGATGTCGCGCTCGCGATGACTCCACAGCAGCGGCAGCAGGTTGCCGTGCCAGAGGACATAAATCACCCGTGCCTCCGACGCATGAACGTCACGAATGACCTGCGGGTTCAGAAACCGCACGCGCCACGTGCTCGCCAGCGCTCGCAGGATCGCGCTGCCCAGTCGCGCGCCCCAGGCGATCTTCCAGTCGCGCGAGGCATCTCCGGACGTCACGCGGGCGCGCTCCCGCC
>JBOHTL010000248.1:0-4171 GCA_050733735.1 Gemmatimonadaceae bacterium | reverse complement strand
ATCTTCGCCGACTCGGTGCCGAGTGTCGCCGCCGAGATGCCGCGCGCGCGGGCGACGAGCCGCTCCGTGAGGATGATCAGCATCCGCTGGCTCAGCTCCGACTGGTTCACCTCCGGCGGAGGCATAGCCTCGATGCCCAGCGTATCGCCCTCACTCGGCCGCGGCACGCGCAGTGTCCGCGTCTCGGACGTTCCCGGCTCCGCGGTCGATGCGGGATTGGCGTCGCGCGCGACGGCGCGCAGGTGGACCACGTCCCCCGGCTGCAGCTTCAGTGTGTCCAGGGGCAGCGTCGCGGAGATCTGTCCGTCACGCGAACCATTCATCGAAGTATGCCCCAGAATCTGCGTGCGGAAAGAGAACAGTTCTCCGGTCCCGGAACTGACGATGATCTCGAACCAGGCAGCGCTGACGCCGATGTCGTCGCGCAGCTGCGCGGAGAGACGCATTCCGCCCGTGGGGACTCGTAGCACCGTGTCGCGCGCCGGCAGCTCGAGAACGACATCCGGCGCCGAATCGGGACGCGGCTCCAGCGCGACCATGCGGGTGCCGCCGTCACCCTCGAGTCGGAGGATGGTCGGCTCGGAGGGCATGGTCGTTCGCGCGGTGAACGCGCCCGACACGCGGATGCTGCTGCCGACGAGCGCCTCGATCGACGTCGGATTGCGCACGGTAACCGACGCCTGTCGCGTGTAGCCGGGAGGCGTGACGGTGGCGCCATAACGCAGATTCAGTGACCGCGTGGCGTTGTCAGTTGGCGCGTCGCGGTCGGGCCGACCTCCCGCGACATCCCGGGCGATTCTTGCGAGCAAGGGCGCGACGAGAAAATGCGCGCCCAGCAGGATGAGCAGCGGGATGCCGACGAGTCGCAGCGCCGCGATCGCCAGGGGACGCGCGAATCGCGACTCGTGCACGCGCGCCTCGAGCGCGGCACGCAACGGGGTGTCGGGCACGTCGTTGAGCGACGCCAGTGCAAACCGCAGCGACGGGACTCGCTCCTCCAGCCAGAGAACGACCCGCCGCCGCGAGAAGATGCCACGCCACCACCAGAGCACGGCCGTCGCGATAATCAACGCGACGGGTGCGCCGAAGCGAGGCGACAGGCGATACGCCGCGAGAGCGATGGTCGCGACCCCGATCAGGGCGCTGCCAGCGAGGATCGCGCGCGCTCCCCGCAGGCGCCGGATCGCGGTCACGCCGGCTGCCTCCGACGCAGCAGCTGCTCGACGAGCAGTACGACGAGCGCGGCGACAGCAAGCCCGGGCGCAAGCCATCGCGTGCCGGGCAGTGACGCGTCCGCGCTACGCACGCTCTCCGTGCCCGATGGCAGCAGCGATGCGAGATTTGCAGGAGCGAGATCGCGGGGACCACCGCACGCTGACGTCAGCACGTCGACGATGCGGCGAAAGCTTTCGCGCAATGCAACGTCGCCGGCGGCATCCACGGGTATCGCGACTTCGCGGATACATCCCTTCCCGACGCCAACTTCACTGGCAGCCGGCTCGCCGTCGATCCAGCGCACGAGCACACGCCCCGCGCGGGGGCGATGCGTGCGCAGAAAGCTTCCGACGACCACGTCGAATCCAGCCGCGATCCCCTGCGCGGTGTCGACGGTTTCGCGCCGCGTCAGCGTCGACGTCGAGAGACTCGTGGGCCAGATGACCAGGGCCCCGGCGGAGTCGCGCGCCCAGGCTGAGTCGCTCTCCGTGGGAGGCTCCGGCGTTCGAAGGACACGGACGAACCTGGCGGGACTGGCCGCGTCGCGAGTAGAGCCAACAGCGGCGGCCACGGGATCGTCACCGGCCGCGCCCAGCCGAACGTGCGGTACCGCGGCGATGGCCGTCCCCGGAAGTCGTTCCACTCGCACGGGACCCGGCCACAGTGCCAGAAGCGGCGCGGTCGCGGAGTCCACCTGCTCGCGCGCGATGCGCGACACGATCACGAGCTCCGTGCGCTCGCGATCGTCACGGCCGGCGATCGCACGATGCGCGGCGACCAGCGCCCCGGACAGTGTCGCGGGACCAACGCTGTCACCGAACGACATTACCACGCCGTCGGTCGCCGCCGTCGCTTGCCGCCGCAGCTCGTCGCCGTCGCCCGCCGCCGTCGATTGGTCGATGATCGTCACCCGAACGGGCGCACTGCGCGTGACGTGCGCACCGGCGAGCGCCAGGCCGAGCAATGCCAGCGCGAGCAGGCGAACCAGAAGCAGCAGCAGATCGGTCGGCCGGCGCGTGCGCGTCACCGTGAGCGGCGCCGTCTGCGGAATGAACCGCGCCGTCGGCAGCACGTCGTGTCGCGGCTGGCTCCTCGTGATCAGATGCGCGACCACGACGCCGGCGGCGACGAGCCCCGCGATCGCGAGCCAGACCGGGGCAACGAAGCTCATGGCGCGGCCACGGCGGCGTGACCCGACAGCACACGCCGAACGACGTCCCGTACCGGCTCCGCCGTCGACGTCAGCACGTAACTCGCGTTCATGCCGTGCAGCTCCGCGGCCACGCCGGCGCGCCATTCACCGAACGACGCCAGATACTCGTCGCGCACTGCGGCGCTCATGGTGCGCTGCGTTCGCGGATCCTCGGGATCCTCCGCGACGAACGTGCGCGAGGGCGGATCGAGCTCCGGCGGCGCTGCGACGTGCACGGCGAAGATCTCGCTCCCCGACGCCGCCGCAACGCGCAGTTGCTGCAGTGCGCGTTCGGCATCGCCCAGGAAATCGCCGATGATCGCGAGGCGCGGCGGCGCCGCGGCACGCAGCAGCGTGTCGCCCACCGACGGACTGCCCGCTGGCTGAACCCCGGCAAGGAGCTGCGCCGCGTCGATGAGCACATCGCGCCGCCGGCGCGGCGGGATCGTCGCGTCCCCGCCGCTGCCGCAGACCGTGATGCCGGCGGCGTCGCCGTCGGCAATCGCGATCGACGCAAGCCCGATGGCGATGGCGCAGGCGTGCTCCCACTTGCCGTAACCTTCCAGGGGAAAGCGCATCGACGCGGAGGCATCCACTACGACCATGGTGCGGAGCGCGGCGTGATCGTCGGCAATGCGGAGGAATGGACGGTCGGTGCGCGCGTACAGCTTCCAATCGAGACGGCGCAGGTCGTCACCGGGGCGGTATGCGCGGTACTCGGTGAACTCGGGTGACCGGCCGAGCCGGGTGGAGCGATGGGCTCCGGGATCGCCGGCGCGCGCGCGCGACGCCGAAGGCCAGGTGAGTCCGGCGAGCGCGTCGAGCAGCTCCGCGTACTGGACGAGCGGACCCTCGCCCGCGCCCGACCGCAGCATCTAGACGGGTATCGCGCTCCGCGGCGCCGGGATGTGCTCCAGCAGGTCGGCGATGACGCGCTCGGGGGTAACCCCTTCCGCCTGCGCCGCAAAGTTGGTGAGCACGCGGTGCCGCAGGACGGGATATACGACGCGCCTGATGTCGTCGGGACTCGCGGTAAAGCGGCCGTCGAGGAGCGCCGCCGCTTTGGCGCCGAGGATGAGCGCCTGGCCAGCGCGCGGACCGGCGCCCCAGCGGACGAACTTGCGCACGAGCGGTGGGATTCCCGGCGAGTCCGGGCGCGTCGCGCGCACCAGCCCAGCCGCGTATTTGAGCACCGGCTCCGCGGCCGGCAGGTCTCGTGTCAGTTTCTGAAGACGCAGCACACCGTCGGCGTCGATCACGCGGTCCACGCGAACCTCGGCGGAGCCGGTCGTCGTGCGAAGGATGGCGATCTCGTCGCTCTCGTTGGGGTAGCCGACGCGGATGTCGAACAGGAAGCGGTCCAGCTGGGCCTCAGGGAGCGGATAGGTGCCCTCCTGCTCGATCGGGTTCTGCGTGGCGAGCACGAAGAAGGGCGACGGCAGCTTCATGGTGTCACCGCTTGCGGTGACGGAGTGCTCCTGCATGGCCTCGAGCAGCGCGGCCTGGGTGCGCGGCGGCGCGCGGTTGATCTCGTCCGCGAGCACGATGTTGGTGAAGATCGGGCCGCGCACGAAGCGAAAGGAGCGGCCGCCGCCGCCCGACTGATCGTCGTCGAGGATCTCGGTGCCGGTGATGTCGCTCGGGACGAGATCGGGCGTGAACTGCACGCGCCGGAACTCGAGGTGCATCGCGTCCGCGACCGAGCGGACCATGAGGGTCTTGGCGAGCCCCGGGACACCGACGAGGAGCGCGTGTCCGCCGGCC
>JBOHTL010000247.1:0-3104 GCA_050733735.1 Gemmatimonadaceae bacterium | reverse complement strand
ATTGAGGACGAGCCAGGGAATACCGAATGGCTGCTGCCAGCCGTCTTCGTCGGCGACGAGTCCCCCGGAAACCGACAGGCTGGTGCGCGCGACCGTCGACGCGAGGAAGAACTTCAGGTCCTCGCCGTCCATGCGGATCACCATCTCGCCGACGAGCCGCATCGACGGGTCGCCGGTCAGCTCGACCGCGAGTTGCCCCGACCGGAACCACTCCGGGCTGTTGGGCGGCCGCATCGGCGGCAACTCGGCGCGGAGATAGAGATCTTTAATGGCATCCGCGGCGCCGGCGCCTGGCGCGCCGATGAGCGTCAGACTTTTGCCGAGCGTGCCCTGGAGGAGGATCGGACCCTTCTCCATGCCCAGCGCATCCATGAGGCGGACGAGCGGGCCGTCGGCGTCGAGCCGGTCGGCGGGAATCGCTGCGATCAGATTGATGCCCGGCTTCAGGACCAGCTCGTAATCGTCCTTCTGGTACAGCTGGCGATAGAAGTCGTAATCCTCATCGGGGAGGAGATCGGACGACGCGCGGACGTCCTGGTCCGTGATCACGAGCCCGACGTTGGAGAGCGTGAGCCCGTCGATCGGCGGCACCGCGAGTCGCGGAATGGACTTCGCGAGCGACCAGTCGTCGGGCTTCAGCCCCAGGATCAGGCCGCGGCGCCCGTTCGCCGGCGGCGTCGACGAGATCAGGACGTACGTGCCCGCATTCATCAGCGTGGTGTAGGCCGTCGCGGTGATCGTCCGGTCGCTGCGCGCCGAAATCGTGAGATCGCGCAGGTCGAGAAATCCCTCCGGCATCCGGAACTGCGACAGGTCCACGCCCTGCGCACCGGCAGTGCCGTGGAAGGCCATCATCGCCGCCACCGGGTACAGCAGTGTGCGTCTCATTCGGGCCCCATGCGGATGATGTAGCCGATCGCGTCGATGATGCTGCCGGTCCCGATGGATAGCTGGGCTTTCCAGGTGAGGCAGCGCGTCGCGATGCGCGCGGTGCACTCCTGCGGCTCGAGCGCATCACGCGCATCGTTGCGGGTCTTACGCAGACGATCGAGCTCCGCCTCGGCGATCAGCAGCTTGAGCTCGGCCGCCTTGAGCGCGCGCTGTGCAGCCTCGTATTCCTCCATCGTCGTGTTCATTGCCCACTCGACGTTCTTCTTCTCGGCGTTCACCTTCGCGCGGGCCGCGTTCACGACGTGGAGATGCGCGGTGACGGCCTTCGTTGCGTCGTCACGCTCCTTCCTGGCGTCCGCCGTGCTTCGCGCGGACGGTGGCCGTTTGAGGGAGAACGTGACCTGACCGCGCCCCACTTCCTCGAAT
Organism: Gemmatimonadaceae bacterium; assembly: GCA_050733735.1. GTDB lineage: Bacteria > Gemmatimonadota > Gemmatimonadetes > Gemmatimonadales > Gemmatimonadaceae > DASPMP01. The sequence continues at coordinate 1,787 of JBOHTL010000247.1, read as the reverse complement.
CCCACGGAGCCACCGGTCGCGGCGGCACCGGCGTCACCACGGACGTCTCCGCCGCCTTCCGCGATGCCGAAGCCGTTGTCGGGCCCGAACCCCCAGGAGCCGGACAGCGCAACCTCGGTCGCTTCGCGCTCCTTGCGCGGTCCGAGCGGCGTCGTGAACACGAGCTGCGGATTGCCCAGCCGCACCCACTTGAGTTGCCAGACCTGCGCGAGCTGCGCCGAAAACACCAGCTTGGGCCGGAGCGATTGATCTGCGGTGGGGTCCCACTCGAGTCCCAGCGAGCCATCCACCTGCCACGTGTTCCCGTTCTTGCCGGTCATCCAGATCGACATCGTCGGCGCGACACCGATCGAGACGTTCGACTGCTTTCCGTCCTCCTCGTACACGACGGAGTCCTGGACGGCGAACATCAATCCCACCTGGGTGGAATCGATCGACAGCCCCAATGGGTCCAGGTCGCGGGCGACGACGGGGAGCGTCGCGGAGATGCTGACCCCGCGCGCCATTGACATGCCAAGCCCTTCCGAACCGAGGCTCACTTCGCTCGCCGTTACGCCGGCAAATGCGTGGACCGTGATCTCCGCGTCCTTCGGGTTCATCTCGTTCAGCACCTCACAGAGCCATTGTGAGGCGTCCACGCAGCGGAACTTCGCGTATATCGTCAGCCCCGTCCCGGCGTCGAATGACTGCGTGCCGAAGAACGACCCGTGCTCGGCCGGCATGATCTCGGAACCAAGGGTCACGGCACGGCTGACATTGAGCACGGCGTACCCCGTGTTCGACATCGTTCCGATGTAGGGCAGCTCCATCGGGAGATGGCCGATGCCCTTGACCGCGACGAACGCGCGCGGCACGCCGGGATGCAGCCAGCTGGCGACGAACACCGCGGCTACATGCAGTGAGGTATCCATGGCTTGCTGCTGGACCACCTGCCTCGTCTGCACCTCCGGCTTCGGAACGAGACAGTGCAGCACGTCGCTGGTGGCCTCGAGCATCAGCGACCACACCGCTCTGGTTCTGTCGAGGTGAACGCTGGCGTCGGCCGACAGCCCGTCGCATGCCCGCTCGCGCGCCGACCGGGCGCGGCCCAGAGATTCGGGTGGAGGCGAGGGACCGCCGGTGGAGCGGCCCGCGTCCGTCTCGCCGTCGTCGCCCGGCGCGGCGGCGCCATCGAAGGCCGGCAGCCGCGGAATGGGAATGCGCAGCTCACCCGCCTCGAGCATGGCATTGAGCCGTGGCACCACGTCGTCGAAGCTTCCCGACTTGAGCACCTCGAGCAGCGACGGCTCGGCGGCCGATGCGTCGTACATCTCGAAGCGCACCGCCACGCGGCGCGACGCCATGATGGCGGCGGCGGAGTCCACGACTCCGTCGATCGCCGCCAGCACCTGTGTCTGCCCCAGCTTTGCCGCGGTGACGACACCGGCGCTGTCGACGCGCACGATCGAGGTATCGAGTGCGCGCCACTGAACCATCTTGCCGAGGATCTCCACGTTGTCGGCGTCGTACGCCTGCGCGGCATAGCGCACCGTATCCCCGGAGAAGCGCAGTGTGTCGCGTGAGGCAGTCACCTCGACGCGGGCTACCGTGCGCTGTGCCTCTGACTCCGGCTCGCGATACACGAACGTCCAGATCTCGCTGCGTCCCTGATTCGACGCGATCGGCTTTCCGGTCCCGTCGAGCGCCTGCACCCGCCAGGCATACGTGCGTCCCGAGACGAGCGGCATGGCTCCGACGGGATACTGATGCGAGGTCTCGAAGAGGCCGGGCTCGACGTAGTGCAGGAT
>JBOHTL010000246.1:0-2577 GCA_050733735.1 Gemmatimonadaceae bacterium | reverse complement strand
CGTCCAACCACCGCCAAGATCGATGCGGGTCGGGGCGCGCGCGACGACCTCGCGATGCACGTGGCTCAGCTCCCGGTGTCCATTGATGAGGTGCGCTAAACGTAGTCCCGCCAAACACTACCGCCAGCCGTCACGATGCGCTTCCGTTCAACGGTAGAGGGCATGACCATTGCTGCCTTGTGCGCACGCCGATGCCTGAATTCCTCCACTATCTGGAAGACTGCAAATTCATCCTGGTCTCCAACCGCGAACCGTACGAACACATTCGCGGTGCCCGGGGCATCGAGGTGAAGCAGCCGGCGGGTGGACTGGTATCCGCGCTCGATCCCACCATGCGCCGCATTCACGGGACATGGGTCGCCTGGGGATCCGGATCAGCCGATCACGAGACGTCCGACGAGCTCGGACGCGTGCAGGTGCCACCGGGCGAGGAGAGCTATACGCTGCGCCGAGTCTGGCTGGAGAACTCCGAAGTCGATGCGTACTACCATGGCTTCGCGAACCGCTCGCTCTGGCCACTCTGCCACATGCTGATCCATTACTTCGAGTTCCGTACGGAGTACTGGGATCGATATCGCGCCGTGAACCTGCGGTTCGCGCATGCCGTCGCCGACGAAGCCGAGCGGTGCGCGGGGCGCAGCATGGCCTGGATCCAGGATTATCACTTCGCACTGGTCGCCGAATTTCTGCGCGCGATGCGGCCGAATCTCTTCATTCATCAGTTCTGGCACATTCCCTTTCCTCCGCCGGACATTCTTCGGCTGCTTCCGAGCGGTTCTCACGAGGCGCTGCTTCGCGGTCTGCTCGGCAATGACCTGATGGAATTCCAGATCGACCGACACGCGCTCAACTTCCTCGATTGTGTCGCCGAGTTCGTCCCCGACGCGGAAGTAAATCTGGGGGATCAGACCGTGCGCATTCAGGACCGCGTGGTTCAGGTCTCGGCGTTCCCCATCAGCATCGATTTCGAGAAGTACCACGAGATGGCGCTGAGCCCGCACGCCGAACGCCTCACGCAGACATTGCGCGCGCGCTACGCGCACGGCGCGCGTCAGCTCGGCGTGTCTGTCGACCGCGTGGACTACACCAAGGGAATCCCGGAGCGCTTGCGCGCCCTGGAGCTGCTGTGGAACGAGCATCCCGAAATGCTGAGCCGCTTCACTTTCATTTTCGTCTGCACGCCGTCGCGCACGAATCTGCCCGCGTACACGCAGCTCGAGCGGGAGGTTGGCGAGTCCGTCACCGCGATCAACAGACGCTTCGGTTCGCCCGATTGGACGCCGATCGTGCTGATCAACGAGAACGTCGACGCCGACTTGCTCGCGGCGGTGTATCGAGCCGCCGACATCTGTCTCGTGTCGTCGCTGCAGGATGGGATGAATCTGGTGGCGAAGGAGTTCGTCGCCGCGCAACTGGACGAGCGCGGCGTCCTGCTCCTGAGCCGGTTCACCGGTGCCGCCGAGGAGATCGAAGGCGCGGTGTTGATCAATCCATTCAATGTCGACGGCTTCGTGTCGGCCATCAGAACGGCGTTGGACATGCCCGCCGAAGAACGCCGCCGTCGCATGCGCAAAATGCGGCGTAAGCTGCAGAACAACACGATCTTCGACTGGCTCGACGCCATTCTCGCGCGTGGCGCCCACATCATGTCGGCCCAGCGACCGGTGGCGGGCAGCATCGCGAACGGCGTCAAGGTAGTCGGGTGACGTCGACAAGCGAAACGCGCGCGTATGCGCGCGTCATCGGCGACAGACTGGATGGCTCGCCGCTGTGCGTGATGCTGGACGTGGACGGCACGCTCGCGCCGATCGCGCCGACCCCGGAGCGCGCGACGGTGCCGCCCGAGACGCGGGAAGTCGTCGCGCGACTGGTTCGGGCTCCCGCCACGATCGTCGTATTGGTGTCGGGACGCGCCGCCGGCGACGCGTGGAAGGTCGCCAACGTCGCCGGCGTCTGGGTGATTGGCAATCATGGATTCGAGATCCGTGATCCCGGCGGCCGTGTCATCGCCGACGAGCGGGTGCGCGGATTCGACGACGCGATGGCGCGGGCGGCCGCGACGCTCGAGCGCGAGCTGAACGCCGTTCCCGGCGCGATCGTCGAGAACAAACGCTGGACGCTGAGTGTGCACTATCGCATGGTCCCCGCGACCCAGGTTCACAGGCTCAAGGCACGCGCGGAGGATGTCGCGCGAGCGCTCGAGCTGCGCGTGCTGGACGGCAAGAAGATCGTGGAGCTGCGTCCCCCCCTCGACATCGACAAGGGCACGGCCTGCGTCGCGTTTCTCGAGCGACACGGGGTGACACGCGACCGCGGCTCGGTCCTCTACATCGGCGACGATCGAACCGACGAGGACGCCTTCCGTGAATTGCGAGCGGTGCTGCCCGATACCGTGACTATCCGCGTCGCCTCGGCGGAGGATGCAACGGAAGTGACGAGCGAAGCCGAGCTCGTTCTCTCCTCGCTCCAGGAAGTGCGCGAGCTTCTGTCCTGGGTCGCGGACCGACGAACCTCCGTCCGCTAACAGCTAGCGTCGCTTTCCCTTTTTCGCGGCCTTGGCGGTGCGTGGCCGCGAGG
>JBOHTL010000245.1:0-2382 GCA_050733735.1 Gemmatimonadaceae bacterium | reverse complement strand
CAACTGAACTTGGGCGTTATGCGGACATCTGAGAGACTCGCAAATGACAGCGGGGTGTCTTCCGAGGTTAGTTGAATTTCCAGGTGGTGACCTCGGGTGAGCTGCTCATGCAGCGGCGGTGGTGGTGGTGGTGATCTTCATTGTCAATGCGCGTTCCAGCAAGGGTAGGTGCCTGCAGCCTTTGACGCGTCGGAACTTGGCTTCGGCGGCGCGCGCCGGGCCCTACGCTCAGCTGTTCAATCTTCAGGCAGCGGGAGATCGATGAACACTCAGCATGGGAAGGGGATCAATCGCAAGAATGCGCGGGCGACATGGGGCGCGACATGGTTGGACCGCTTGAAGCAGGATGTCCGCTACACGCTCCGCGTCCTCCGCCACAGTCCCGGTTTTACCGCGATCGCGCTGCTGTCGCTCGGCGGCGGTATCGGCGCGACGACCACGATCTTCAGCGTGGTCGACGCCGTCGACTTCCGCCCGCTTCCGTTCCCCAATGCGTCGCGCCTCGTGTGGATGGCGGAGCTGCCGCCCGCCGAGGCGGGCGGATGCCCATCCTGTCCGGGCTCGAGCGCACCGGCGACAGCCTCGTACTGGGCGGCGCACTCGCGAACGATCGACGAAATCGCGGCGCTGACCGTCTACGACCTGTCCTGGGAGCACGACGACGTCATCGAATACATCCTGGGTATGCGTGTGACGCCAAACCTGTTCCCGATGCTCGGCGTCCAGCCCGAGCGGGGACGAGCGTTTGCTGAATCAGACGCAGCGCCCGGCGCGGAGCCGGTCGTGATCCTCTCTCACGCATTCTGGCGCACGCGGCTCGGGGGCGACACGGGTATCATCGGCACGCGCATTGGGCAAGGCGACCAGGCGGCGCGAGTCATCGGAGTTCTTCCGGCACAGTTCAAGTTCCGTGACTCGCCTGCGTTGTGGAAACCGCTGCGACTCGATCTGGCGGAGGAGCGGAACGCACGCTGGCTCACGGTGTTCGGGCGGTTGGCAGAGAGTCAATCGATCGCCTCCGCGTCCGCCGAGCTCGAGACGTTCCAGTCGCGGCTCGCCGCCAATCGACCTGACGCCTATCAGGGCTGGGGGATTTCGGTGAAGCCGCTGCGCGAGTGGTTCACATTCGGCGCGACGCAGGGCCGCTGGATCCTTCTCGGCTTCACGACGCTGGTGCTGCTTATCGCAGTCTTCAACGTAGCCGGTCTCCTGGTCGCCCGCATCGTCGTGCGCGCGCCCGAGCTCGCGCTCCGTGCAGCGCTTGGCGCGAGCCGCGGCCGGCTATTTGGTCAAATGCTGGTCGAGGGCGCGTGCATCGGCGTTGGCGGCGGACTCCTCGGCCTTACATTCGCGACCTGGGGGACGCGGATCGCGCCGCACTGGATGAAGACGGACCAGTTCGGGCTCGACGTCAGCATCGACGCCCGAATGCTGTTCTTCGGCATCGGACTCTCGCTGCTGGTCGGAATCGTGGCTTCCCTCGTGCCGGCGCTGAATGTCTGGCGACTCGATCCCTCACGAAAACTCGGCACTGGCGGACGGGCCACCAGCCGGGTCTCGGGGGGACTCGTGGTGCTCCAGGTCGCAATGGCGCTCATCCTTCTCACCACGGCAGGATTGTTGGCGCGGGACTTCGTCGAGCTCCGGTATCTCGACCTCGGCTACGATCCCGAGCGACTATACTCGACGAACATCCGCCGGGCTGGCGGTAGCGCGCTCGACGCGTGGTACGCGACGGCCGAAGGAGTGCGAGCCCGCGCGGCAGCAACGCCCGGCATCCTTTCGGCGAGTCTGGAGGTTCGAGCGGCGACCCATCCCGTGTTCGTCCGGCCGGCAGATCAGCCACCCGCCCCGTCGATGCGCAAGCCGATATTGAAGGCCGTCGACGCCGGATTCTTTCAGACGCTCGGTAGTCCCCTTGTCAAAGGCCGCTCCTTTACGTCCGCCGACCAGTCCGGTGCCCCCAACGTGGCCATCGTCAACGAGGCCGCCGCGTCGGCGTTCTGGCCGGGGCAAGACCCGCTCGGGAAAGAGGTGATCGCGGGCGATACGCCTGCGGACGCCGAGCTGCTTACCGTGGTCGGTGTCGCGACCGACATGGAGCGGGGAGAGATGATCGAACGGCACTGGCCGATGGTGTACCGTCCGCTCCCCCAGGCGAGGGTGTACCGTGCGCCGACGATCCTCCATCTGCGCGTGCAGAGCGCGCGCGTGATCCCAGCGGCACAGCGGACCATTTACGAGGCGACGGGCCGGCCGGCGGCACCGCTCGCGGCGGCAGCAGACGGGCTGCGTGAGCGGCTGTTCGCGCAACGCGTCAACGCGATTGCCTTCCAGGTCTTCTCAGCATTCGGGCTTCTGCTGGCCGCGATGGGGATCTAC
>JBOHTL010000244.1:0-3004 GCA_050733735.1 Gemmatimonadaceae bacterium | reverse complement strand
GGATCGCAGGCGACGTCGCTGATCATCCGCGCCATGGCGCTCGGTGAAGTGACGCTGAAGGACTGGTGGCGTGTTGCACTGCGGGAGCTTCCGACGGGATTCACCCTGGGCCTCATCCTCGGCGTCCTTGGCGTCCTTCGCATTCTGCTCTGGCAGCACATGGGACTCTGGGATTACGGGCCGTACTACGTGCTCCTCGGTCTCACGGTCGGCATCTCGGTGCTGGGCGTCGTGACGTTCGGCTCGCTCATCGGCTCGATGCTGCCCTTCCTGCTGCGCCGCTTCGGCCTCGATCCCGCGAGCGCGTCCGCGCCCTTCGTCGCCACGCTCGTCGACGTCACGGGTCTCGTGATGTACTTCCTCGTCGCACTGCTGCTCTTGCGCGGAACGCTCCTGTAGCCGCGGCGCATGGACGAATCGCCACCGACCCGAGCGGCCGCCGCCCGAGCCACGCTTCTCGTCACGCTCGCGGCGTGCGGCTTCGGCGCGATCGCGATCCTCGTGACGGTCGCCACGCGCACCGGCGCGCCGCTCATGACGCTGCTGAGCGGCCGCTACCTTCTCGGCGCGGTGATCCTCGGCGCGATCGCGGGGGCCGCGCGGCAGCTGCGGCTCGATGCGCCCGCGGCCCGCGTCCTCGTGTACGGTGGCATCGGACAGGTACTCATCTCGGTCGTGAGTCTCAGCGCGCTGCGATACATCCCGGCGGCGACGCTCTCGTTTCTGTTCTATACCTATCCCGCGTGGGTCGCGGTCATCACGCGCGTGCGGCACTCAGAGCCGCTGACTCCGACCCGCCTTTTTGCGCTCGGACTGTCGCTCGCCGGCATCTTCGTGATGGTCGGCGCACCGGGCTCCGCGGCGCTGCACCCCGCGGGAGTGGCGCTCGCGCTCACAGCGGCGCTGCTCTACGCGGCGTACATCCCCATGATCGGCGCGCTGGAACGAGGGCTGCCTCCCATCGCGACAGCGACCTACATGTCCGCGGGCGCGGCGATCGTCCTCTTGATCGCGGGCGCCGTGATCGGTGACATCACCATCGAGCTGCATCGTACCGCATGGACCGCGATCGTTCTGCTGGCCATCGTCTCCACGGTCGGCGCCTTCCTCGGCTTCCTGCGCGGTCTGCGCGTGCTGGGTCCCGTGCGCACCGCCATCGTCTCGACGGTCGAGCCGTTCTTCACGGCGGTGATGGGCGCCTGGCTTCTCGATCAGCCCTGGACCGTCACGACCCTCATTGGAGGCGCGCTGATCGCCGCCGCTGTCATCCTGCTCCAGATCCGACCGGCGAATTCACGGTTCGGCAACGGATAGCCTGTTAGGGATCTTCTTGTCTCGCCTTTCACAGTCTAATCGCTTTTTGCGCACTGCTCCGCCTCATCCGCTTTTGCCGGCTGTTTCCGACATCAACTGTAGATCGCGGAACTCGCGACACCGCCAGTCGAAGCCGGCGGAGGCTTACCGGTGATGAATCCCGCTCTGGACGCGCCCGCCGAAGCTTCCTATCGTTGACCGACACCGAGCCGGTGTCACGGTATTCGCGCAGCTAGTTGGCCACCCTAAGAACGGAGTCGGTCCAATGGTGAAGCGTGTCGCGCTGGTGTTCGGTCTCGTGTTTCTCCTCATCGGGATCCTCGGGCTGCTCGCGCCAGGCGGCCGTCAGATGGGCGCCGATCCCGCTCCCCACATGCTACTGGGGCTGTTCCCGGTGAACCTGCTGCACAACATCGTGCATCTCCTGTTCGGTATCTGGGGACTGGTCGCGTCGCGGTCGTTCAGCGCCGCGAAATCGTACGCGCAGATCGGGGGCGTCATTTACATCGTGCTCGCTCTCGCCGCGTTCGTATCACCCACGACGTTCGGGTTCATTCCGATCGGTGGGAACGACATCTGGCTGCATGCGGTGCTCGGCGTCGCGCTGGCGTTCTTCGGATTCACCGCGAAGGAAACGGCGGTGCCGGCGACGGCCTGAGAAACGAGAGACGAGTGCCGTGAGAGGACGAGTGACGCATCGCGCGTGAGTCACGCATTAGTCACGCATCAGCCGTGATTCATCCTCACACGGCACTCGTCACTCGTTCACCTACCGCGCCGCAAGAGTTTCTACTTCCGCGTCAGTCTCCCAGCGCTGCGCGCCTTCGTAGTCCGTCATCCCGATGATCCCGGACTCGAGCCAGGCATGCTCGCCCTTCAAGACCTGCTGCGCCAGCTTGTAGACTTTTTCGTCTGTCGCCCCGTACAGATTCTCGAAGAGATCGTCGATCCGGAGCTCCGCCTCGCGGCAGAAGACGTCGGCCAGCTCGATGGCGCCCGTGTTGCCGCGCGACGCTTCGTATTTGGCCCGCGCGCAGGTGGCGGCGATGGCGAACAGCTCGGCGCCGATGTCCACCGCGCGGAACAGCACCATCTGCTTGCGCTCCAGCTTCGGTCCGTAGCGCACCATGGCGTGGAAGATCGAGCGTCCCAGCTTTCGCGCGTGCCGCTCGGCGTAGCGCAGGTGTCCAGCAAGCTTCCCGAACTCCGAGAACGACGTCGGGATCTGCCCGCGGCCGATCCAGCGCGACGGGTACCAGAAGGGATAGAACTTCATGACGCGGCCGAACGCGGCGCGCTTCTCGGAGCCGCTCGACGTCTTGTCCACCAGCGCGAAGGCGGTCTTGAAGTGATGGTCCACGGCCTCGCGCGCGATGAACAGCCGCATGATCTCGGACGAACCCTCGAAGATCAGGTTGATGCGACTGTCGCGCATCGCCCGTTCTATCGGAATCGCTGCTTCGCCTCTGGCTCGCAGCGAATCGGCCGTCTCGTAGCCACGGCCGCCGCGGATCTGCAGCGCGTCGTCGACGATGCGCCAGCCGTGCTCCGTGTTGTACATCTTGGCGATGGCGGCTTCGAGACCGCGGATTCGCTGCGCGCGCGCGGCGAGGTCCCGATTCCCGTCGAGCGGGCAATGCGCGATGCGCGCATCAACCTGATCTTCGAGGGGTCGTCCGAGATCATGCGC